>JAIYAI010000257.1 GCA_027489135.1 Acetobacteraceae bacterium | reverse complement strand
CGTTGCTGTAGCCGGTGACACGCACGAGCACGGCCACCTCGTCGACCCCGATCACGCGCGGGGCCGGCAGGCGAGCGAGGACCGCACTGTCGGCGTTCGGCTCGTAGCGTACGGGCAGGCCGAAGGTTCCCCGGTCGACTGACCAGCCCGAGAAGTCGCAGGCGGCCACTGTGCCTGCCGTGCGCGGAACATTCGCCGGCGCCGTCCGCTGGGCGCTCGCCGGCGTGGCGAGAGCCGTGAGGACAAGTGCCGCCGGGAGCGTCGCCATGCACGCCCGCACGACGGCTCTGCGCGGTCCCCGTGCCCGCCTCGTCGCCCTGACCATGCCCATCATGCCCGTCGCCCCCGTCCGTCGAACGGAGGGTGGCGCATTTCCACCCGTTGGTGCAATGGTCCGCACGTTCCGGGCCTGCCCATGCGGTGCCCGACCCATGGCGGGAGATCGCATGTCAGACCTCTCCTTCGCATCGGACTTTCCGCAGCCGACGCGGGACCAGTGGCTGAAGCTGGTGGACGGCGTGCTGAAGGGCGCGCCCTTCGACAAGGCGCTGGTCTCCGCCACGGCGGACGGCCTCGCCATCGCGCCGCTCTATCCGAAGGCCGAGGGTCGGGCTCCGGTGATCGGCCGCGCGGCGGGCCGGCCATGGCAGGTTCTCGCGCGCATCGACCACCCGTCCGCCGTGGCCGCGAACGCGCAGGCGCTCGTCGACCTGCGCAACGGCGCGACGGGCCTGCACGTCGTCTTCGCCGGCAGCGTGGGGGCGAACGGCTTCGGCGTCGCCGACGGCGCGCCCGGGACGGTGGCGGCGCTGTTCGCCGACATCGTGCTCGAAGCCGGCATCCGGATCGAGCTCGATCTGTCCATGGAGTGCAAGGGGGCGGCCGATGCGCTGGTGGACCTCGTGGCCGCGGCAGGCGTGGACCCGGCCGGGACGGACATCGCCTTCGGCTACGATCCCCTTGGCCAGATGGCGCTGCACGGCGGCGCTCCGCTCGACTGGCCGGCGCTGGCCCCCCTGTTCGGCCGGCTCGCCGGGACGATCCTCGGGCGCGGTTTCCGCGGTTCGGTCTGCAGCGCCGACGGCCGCCTCGTCCACGCTGCCGGCGGCAGCGAGGCGCAGGAGCTGGCCTTCGCCGTGGCGAGCGCGCTGGCCTACTGGCGCGCGATGGAAGCCGCCGGCATCGACGCCGACGCGGGCCGCCGCGCCATCGGGTTCCGGCTGGCGGCCGACGCCGACCAGTTCCTCACCGTCGCCAAGACGCGCGCTCTGCGCCGGCTGTGGGCGCATGTGGAGGCCAGCGCGGGGCTCGTGCCGTCGCCCATCCGCATCCACGCCGAGACCGCCTGGCGCATGACAACGCGCCGCGACCCGTGGGTGAACCTGCTGCGCGCCACCGTAGCCGTGTTCTCGGCCGGCACCGGCGGCGCCGACGCGATCTCGGTGACGCCGTTCACGCAGGCGCTCGGCCTGCCGGACGCCTTCGCCCGGCGTCTCGCCCGCAACACGCAGCTCGTGCTGCTGGAGGAGAGCAACCTCGCCCGCGTCGCCGATCCCGCCGCCGGCTCCGGCGGCATCGAGGCGTTGACGGACGAGCTGACCGGGGCCGCGTGGTCGCTGGTGCAGGAGACCGAAGCGAAGGGCGGGCTCGACAGGGCGCTCGCCGACGGCTCGTTCCAGAACTGGGTCGCCGCCGTCCGCACGGAGCGCGCAAGGGCGCTCGCGCGCCGCAAGCAGGCGATCACAGGGACGAGCGAGTTCCCGAACATCGCGGAGAAGGCGGTGGCGGTCGATGCGCCGCTCATCGCCGTGCCCCGCCGCAGCTTCGGCATGTTCGAGCCGCTCGCGCCGATGCGCCTGGCCGAGCCCTACGAGGCCCTGCGCGATGCGGCCGACGCCGCGCCCGCGCGGCCCGTCGTCTTCCTCGCGACGCTCGGCCCGGTCGCGGACTTCACCGCGCGCGCCACCTTCGCGCGCAACCTGTTCGAGGCCGGCGGCCTGTCCGCCCCCGTGCCGGAAGGCTTCCTTGCGGGGGACGCCACCGATGTTGCCGCCCTGGCCGCCGCGTTCGCGGCATCGGGCGCGTCCATCGCCTGCCTGTGTTCCTCCGATGCGCGCTACGCGGTTGAGGCCGAGGCGGCGGCCAAGGCGCTGAAGGCTGCGGGGTGCAGGAGGCTCTGGCTCGCCGGCCGTCCCGGCGCGGCCGAGGCGGCATGGCGCGCGGCGGGCGTCGACGGCTTCGCGTACGCCGGCTGCGACGTGCTGGCGACGTTGGCCGAGGCCCATGCTACGCTGGGACTGGAGTGAGGCCATGACGACCAGCCGCATCCCCGACTTCTCCGCCATCCCCTTCCCGCCGGCCCGTCCGGCCGCACCCGCTCCGGCGGGGTCGGCCGACCCCTGGATCACGCCCGAAGGGATCCCGGTGAAGCCCGTCTATACGGAGGCGGACCGGGCGGGGCTCGACTTCGTCGACGGTTTCCCCGGCATCGCGCCCTATGTGCGCGGACCCTACCCGACCATGTACGTGAACCAGCACTGGACGGTGCGCCAGTATG
>JAIYAI010000096.1 GCA_027489135.1 Acetobacteraceae bacterium | reverse complement strand
GAGGCTTTCGCCCGCCGCCACCGCGACGCTCTCTGCGACCGGCCCGGCGGCGAGCGGCGCGCCCGGCGGCAGCACCGCGTAGCTGTCGGCCAGCGCGCGCAGCGGCACGGCGTAGAGGCCGCTGGCCATCACGACGACCACGCCCAGCAGCGACAGCATCCGCGACAGCGCCACGCCCTGCGCGCCGAACAGCATGTCCCCCTGCAGCGGGCTGGCGAGGCCGATCATCAGCCCCGCCACCTGTCCCGCCTGCGCCAACGCCAGCACGAGGAGGCGCGCCAGCAGCCCGATCCAGAGACCCGTCGCGGTCTCGATCAGCAGCAGGCGCAGAAACTCGGGCGGCGCGTCCGGCATCGGCGGCAGGCGCGCCGCCTGGCCCGGCAGCAGCAGCGCCACCAGGGCGAGGGCGAGGGCGAGCCGGATGGAGGGCGGCAGTTCCACCTCCCCGAGGCCCGGCAGCAGCATCACGGCGCCACCGATGCGGGCGAGGCCGAGCACGGCGTGGAAGGCGAGCAGGGCGAGCGCTTCCAAGGTCACGGCATGCCCCCCACCAGGATCGCCTGGTCGAAGAGCGCGGCACCGTAGCGCGTCAGCGCCTGGGTCATGCCGGCGCCGAGGAAGAGGATCATCACGCCGAGCACCGCAAGCTTCGGCAGAAAGGCCAGCGAGGCTTCCTGGATCTGGGTGACGGCCTGCAGCACGGAAACGACGAGGCCGATCGCCAGCATCGCCAGCAGCGGCGGCCCCGCGACCTCCAGCATGAGCCAGAGCGCGCCACGGGCGGCGGTGCCGATCGGGTCCTCCTGCATCGCGTCCCTCCTGGACGGCGACGAGCCACGGGCCCGCCGCCAGACCATGATCCGTGCGCACAGAAGCGCGGATCATGGTCTATGCTCCTGATGTTTCGCGTGATTCACGCCGTCGGTGAGTCCACCTCCGGCGATCGCGCTCTAGATCGGCATGCGCATCACGTCCTGGTAGGCGGCGACGACGCGGTCACGCACCGCGACCGCGGTCTGCAGCGCGAGTTCGGCACGCGAGACCGCGAGCACGACGTCGGAGACGCTGCCCTGCCCGGCCAGCGCCTGGGTCGCCGCCGCATCGGCGCTGCGGCCAAGCTGCACGCCGTCCTGCATCGCGCGCTGCAGCGCCGCGCCGAAGCCGCCGCCCTCGCCGGCGGCGCCCTCGGCCGGCGGCGTGCCGGCGCTGCGGTAGAGCGCGGCCGCCTGGGCGGGACCGATGGGGCCTGCCATCAGCGGCACCGTCCCGGACGACCGGCGCGCATCAGCGCAGTGCCTCGATGGTGCGGGCGAGCATGCCGCGCGTCGTCTCCAGCACCGCGAGGTTGGCGTTGTAGCTGCGCTGCGCCTCCCGCATGTCCATCACCTCGATCAGGCTGTTGACGTTGGGCGCCTTGACGTAGCCGCGTTCATCCGCCGCCGGGTGGCTGGGGTCGTGGCGCTGCGGGAAGGCGGCGGAATCCGTGCCGATGCGGGCGACGCGGACGAGGTCCGTCCCGCTCGCCCGGTCGACCCGGCTGGCGAAGGTGATGGTCTTGCGCCGGTAGGGCTCCGCGCCCGGCGCCTGGCCCGTGCTGTCGCGGTTGGCGAGGTTCTCCGCCACCACGCGCAGCCGCGCCGATTGCGCCTGCATGCCGGAGGCGGAGATGCGCAGCGCGCGGTCGAGATCCATCGGTGTGTGTCCTCCAGCGTCTGTCACGACGCCCGGCCGGGGGCGCCCCTCCGCTCCGGTCACGACGCGCGACCGAGGGCGGTGCGGAACATGCCGAGCCAGCGGCGATGCAGCCCGCTGGCGAAGGCATGCGCGCTGTCGGTCTCCGCGATCCGCAGCGCCTGTTCGTCGAGGGTGACGGCATTGCCGTTGCGCGTGCGCTCCGCCGCCTCCCGGTCGATGCGCACGCGCGCCGCAGCGCTGGCCCCGGACGGCGCGAGATGCCCGGGATCGGTCCGCGCCAGGCCGGCCGCGGCGCCGCGCGTGCGCAGCATGGCGGCGAAGGGGGTGACGTCCTTCGCCTGCCAGCCTGGCGTATCGGCATGGGCGATGTTCTGCGCGAGCACGCGCTGGCGGGCCTCGAGCCAGGCGAGGCGGCGTTCGGCGAGGGCGACGGGCGTGGCGCGGGTCGGGTCCATCGGCGCGCAGCATCGCCGGAACCGGCGAAGAAGCGGTGAAGATGGCGGGTAAGCAGCGGTTAACCCCGGGTCGCTAGCCTCCAACGATGTCCAACCATGCCCGTGCCGTGCATGCCGCGATCGAATCCCTGCAGGGCACCCTGCAGGTCGCCGCCGCGCTCGTGAATGCCGGGCGCGCGGTCGACCTCGCGGGCCTCGACCAGGAGGCCGCGCGGATCTGCGTCGCGCTCGGTGCCCTGCCCGCGCCCCAGGCCGCGGCGCTGCGCCCGGCGATGGAGGCGTTGCTGCGCGACCTCGACCACACCACCGCGGCGCTGCGGCCGCCGGACACCCGTGCCACCGCGGCCCCCGTGCCGCCGTACGACTGACTCCCCGCCCGGCACCGGACGCGCCACCGGGCGACGCAACGGCCCGCGGCGTGACGGCATCCCAGGTTCCAAGGATTGGGACGCGATGATCCTCGAGACCACCACCCTGGCCCAGGCCACCGGCGCGTTGGCCGCGGTGCTGCTGCTGGCCTGGGGCAGCGCCCGGATGCTGCGGGGCTCGCCGCTCGCCGCCGGTGCGGCGCGCCCGGGACGCCGCCTCCGGCTTGAGGAAGTGCTGGCGCTCGATCCGCGCCGGCGGCTGCTGCTGCTCTCCTGCGACGGGCGGGAGATGCTGGTGCTGACCGGCGGCGCGGGGCCCGACGTCATGCTCGGCTGGCTGCCGTCCCGGGAGCCCCCGGCATGAGGGCCGCGCTCCTCCTCCTCCTCCTGCTCCTCGTCCCCGGCGCGGCGGCGGCGCAGAGCCTCAGCCTCGACCTCGGCGGCCAGGGTGGGCCCGGCACCACGGCGCGCCTCGTGCAGCTCACCGCGGTGATCGGCCTGCTGTCGCTGGCGCCCTCGCTGCTGGTGGTGGCGACCGCCTTCACCCGCATCGTCATCGTCCTCGCGCTGCTGCGCACCGCGATCGGCGCGCAGGGCGTGCCGCCCAACCCGGTCATCATCGGGCTCGCGCTCTTCCTCGCGCTCTTCGTCATGCAGCCGGTGCTGGAAGCAAGCTGGACCCAGGGCCTGCTGCCGCTGACCGAGGGGCGGATCGGCGAGTTGGAGGGGCTGGCCGCCGCCGCCGAGCCGTTCCGCAAGTTCATGGCGGCGCAGGTGCGCGAAGAGGACCTCGCGCTCTTCCTCGACCTCGCGCACCTGCCCGCCGTCGCCACGGCCGAGCAGGCGCCTTGGCGCGCCCTGTTGCCCGCCTTCCTGGCGGGCGAACTCAAGCGCGCCTTCGAGATCGGCTTCCTGCTGTTCCTGCCCTTCCTGGTGATCGACCTGGTGGTGGCCAGCCTGCTGATGTCGCTCGGCATGATGATGCTGCCGCCGAACGTGGTGGCGCTGCCCTTCAAGCTGATCTTCTTCGTCATGGTCGATGGTTGGCGCCTGGTCTCGGGCGCGCTGGTGCAGGGCTTCGTGCCCGGCGGCTAGTCGGGGAAGGCCGGCGGGTCGTCGTCCAGCTCCGGCGGCGGCACGGCCAGCGGGTCGCGCCGCAGCAGGTCGCGGTCGTTCTCCGCGACGCGGCCGACGCGGTTGTCGACGGGCCAGACCGCCAGCGCGTCGCCCGGATAGGGGCGGATCAGCGCCTGGATCTCCGCCTGCTCAGCGGGCGCCTCGCCGAGCCAGAGCGGCCAGGCCTCGGGCGGCAGGATCACCGGCATCCGCTCGTGGACGGACCGCAGGCGCGGCGTCGCCTCCGTGGTCACGATGGTGCAGCTGCGCAGGATCGTCCCGTCCGGGCCGCGCCAGCCCTCCCACAGCCCGGCCAGCGGCATCAGCGCGCCGTCCCGCATGGCGACCGCGAAGGCCTGCTTCGCCTTGCCCTCTGCCCGCCATTCGTAGAAGCCGTCGGCCGTGACGATGCAGCGGCGCTTCACATAGGCATCGCGGAAGGCGGGCTTCTCGGCCAGCGACTCCCCGCGCGCATTGATCATCCGGCTGCCGACCGAGGGATCCTTGGCCCAGCGCGGCACCAGGCCCCAGCGCAACGCGTCGAGGTGCCGCGCCCCCGTCTCCGGATGCCGGCGCACCACCAGCGCGTCCTGGGTCGGCGCCCGGTTCCAGGAGGCGAAGAGGTTCGGGACGGCGTTCACCGTCTCGAAGTAGCGCGCCACGGCGGCGGGGCCGCGCTGCTGGAAATAGCGTCCGCACATGCGGGCCCAGGATAACGCCGCCGGGCGCCGAGGCGAATTGCACGGCAGCGCGAGACCCGTGTCGATTCCCGGCCCCGCCGCGCGTCATCATGCCGCAACCCGAGCAGGAGAGAGCCCATGCCCGACATCGAGATCATCGGCGCGCCGCAGAGCAACTTCGTCTGGATCACCCGCATTGCCGCCACCGAGAAGGGCGTGCCCTACACCCTGACCCCCGGCATGCCGAACTCGCCGGAGCTTCTGGCCGTGCACCCGACCGGCAAGATCCCGGCGCTACGCCATGGCGACTTCACGCTCGGCGAGACGCGGGCGATCTGCGGCTATATCGACAGCGCCTTCCCCGGTCCCCGGCTGATCCCGGCGGACCCGCAGGCCGCGGCGAAGGTGGAGCAATGGGTCTCCATCGTCGCCAGCTTCGTCGACCCGGTCTGCGTCCGGCAGTACCTGATCGGCTACTTCTTCCCCGGCACGCCCGACGGCAGTCCGAACCGCGCCGTGATCGACGCCGCCCTGCCGAAGATGGAGGCGCAGATCGCCATGCTGGAGACGGCCGTGGCGCCGACCGGCTTCCTCGCCGGCGCGGGCTTCGCCCTGGCCGACGCCTATCTCGTGCCGATCCTCTTCTACCTGTCGAAGACGCCGG
>JAIYAI010000741.1 GCA_027489135.1 Acetobacteraceae bacterium | reverse complement strand
GGGCGGGCGCGAGGCTTCCGCCGCGCCCGCCCGATGCGGGATGCCGCGAAGCTGCCGCCGTTGCTACCGCAGCGGCGGCAGGGTGCTGCGCTGCACGCCACCCGTCGGCGCCGCGCCCGTGGTGCCGCCGCCCGTTCCACCGCCACTGGCCGCCGGCGGCGGCAGCGCCGGCGCGGCCGTGGGGCCGGAGGGCGCGCCGAAGCGCATCAGCACGGCGCGCAGCGGGTCGGAGCCCGGGTTGTGCGCCTCCATGCCGATGACGACCTGGCCGCGGGCCGCGGCCCAGCTCACCACCGCGTCGCCGGAGGCGTTCTCGGTGATGGTGATCTGGGAGAAGCGGTCTGGGCGGCCGTCGACGACGATCAGGTCCTCGCCGACGACGAAGTCGGTGACGATATCGCGGCCTGCCGCGCCTTCGAAGATGAAGCGGTCCGCGCCGGCGCCCCCGGACAGGATGTCGTTGTCGCCGCCGCCGTTGATCCGGTCGTTCCCGGCGTCGCCGCTGATGCTGTCACGACCGCCATAGCCCTCGAGTAGGTCGTTCCCGTTGCCGCCGCTGATGGTGTCATTGCCGGCGCCACCCTCCGCCCGGTCATTGCCGTCGCCGGCCAGGATGAGGTCGTTGCCGGCGTAGCCCTCGAGCGTGTCGTTGTCGCCCAACCCCTCGATCGTGTCGTTGTTGCGCCGTCCCTCGATGCGGTTCGGACCGTTCGTTCCGATCAGCAGGGCCATGGAAACCTCCTTGTGTGGCGTGCCTCACAGCGGATGATCCGCTGCGCGCGCCCGCCACATGGATGGTGAGTTACAAAATTGTAATTCTAGATGATGTTGCGAACCGTAACCAAGAGAAACCTGCGTATCCGAACTGTATTCTTCTTGGCATTGGCTCCTTGTTGCGAATTTATATCAGTATTCGGCGCATTGTTTTTGCAACTACAGATGGTGCGCGGACGCGCCACCCGGAACCGCTGCCGCGGGACCGCCCGGGGCGCCGGACCTACCGTCGGGCATGACGCCCCGGCCCGTCCGCTCTACAAGTCAGGCGTGTCCACCGAAGCGCCCTTCTGGAAGACCAAGCCGCTCGACCGCATGACGCGCCGGGAGTGGGAGAGCCTCTGCGACGGCTGCGGCCGCTGCTGCCTGCACAAGCTGCGCGACGAGGTGACCGAGGAAGTGGCGCATACCAACGTCGCCTGCCGCCTGCTCAACATCGAAAGCTGCCGCTGCGCGGACTACGAGAACCGCCGCGCCTGGGTGCCGGACTGCGTGAAGCTGACGCCGAAGCGCCTGGAGCAGATCGACTGGCTGCCGCCGACCTGTGCATACAGGGTGCTGGCGGAGGGCCGCGACCTGGCCTGGTGGCACCCGCTGGTCTCCGGCGACCCCGAGACGGTGCACACGGCGGGCGTTTCCGTCCGCGGCAAGGCGATCCGCGAGCGCGACGCCGGCCCCTTCGAGCATCACATCGTGGATTGGCCCGGCCAGGTGCCGCGCCGGTCCGTCACGCCACCCCGAACCCGACCCAAGCCGAGACAAGGACACCAGGCCCGATGAAGGACGCCCTCTATGGCGGCGTGAACGCCGCCGTGCTCACCGCGATGAAGCCGGACCTGACGCCGGATCCGGACCGCATGGCCGGGCATGCGCGCTGGCTGCTGGCCAATGGCTGCACCGGCCTCGGCGTGATGGGCACGACGGGGGAGGCGAACAGCTTCGGCCTGCATGAGCGCAAGCAGATCCTGGAAGGGCTGATCAGCCGCGGCATTCCCGCGAAGAAGATGATGCCCGGCACGGGCTGCGCCAGCCTGATGGATACGGTCGAGCTCACCATGCATGCGCGTGATGCCGGCTGCCCCGGCGTGCTCGTGCTGCCGCCCTTCTACTACAAGGGGCCGAGCGACGACGGGCTCTTCGCCTACTTCTCCGAGGTGGTGCAGCGCGTCGGCGGCGGCGTCGCGCTCTACCTCTACCATTTCCCACAGCAATCGGCGGTGCCGTTCAGCCTGTCGCTGCTCGAGCGCCTGCTGAAGGCCTATCCCGGCGTCTTCCGTGGCGTGAAGGACAGCAGCGGCGACTATGCGAACATGAAGGCGATGTGCGACGCCTTCGCCAAGGACGGGTTCGAGGTCTATTCGGGCTCGGACGAGTTCGTCCAGCGCATCCTCGCCGATGGCGGCGCCGGCTGCATTACCGCGGCCTCCAACGCGAACTGCCACTGGGGCGGCATCGTCTATGCCAAGCGCACCGGCCCCGAGGCCGATGCGGCGCAGGCCGTGCTGACCGCGACGCGCAAGGCCGCGACCTCCGTGCCGCTGATCCCGGGCCTGCGCGAGATCATCGCGCGCAGCGCCGGCGACATGGGCTGGCGCACCATCCGCCCGCCGCACCTGCCGCTGAGCCAGGCCGAGGGCGACAAGGTGTGGGCCGCCTGGGGTGCCGCCGGCGCGCTGCCGCTGCCGGGCATGCAGCAGGCGAAGGCCGCGGAATGAGCGCCTCGTCAGGCCTTCCGGGTGTTCCCGTGGACGGCGGCCCGCTGCGCTGCCGTCCCCCCGCCACCGGCACCGTGCAGGTCGACACGCAGGAGGTGCGCGTCACCCGCTGGGACTTCGATCCCGGCGCGGAGACGGGCTGGCACCGCCATGGCTGGCTCTACACCGTGGTGCCGATCACCGACGGCACGCTGCTGATCGAACTTCCCGGCGGTGAGACCATGACGGCGGCGCTCAAGGCCGGCGTCGCCTACAGCCGCGCCGCCGGCGTGGAGCACAACGTGGTGAACGGCGGCAGCGCGCCGCTCTCCTTCGTCGAGACCGAAGTGAAGGCGCATCCGGGCTAGCGTTTGATCCACCGCGGCGAACACGCCGCGGTGGTGAAGCAACCGCTCAGATGCGGCCCGCACAGCAAGGAACGCCAGCGATGGACAAGGACGCGCTCACCGCCTGGGCGCTCGCCAATGGCTGGCAGATGATTGCCGGCATGCCGAGCCTGACCAAGCCCTCCTCGCCGAAGGAAGCGATCGTGCGCCTCGCGCTGAAGGCCACGGTCGTCAACGTCGAGGTGAAGAAGCCCGCCGGGAAGTGGGAGAAACTCACCGGCGCGCCCTATGCGCAGGTGAGGGAGGATCCGGAGGGCGGCATCCCCTCTGGCCTCAGCCTCGACACCATCCCGGGCTTCGGCATGCTGATGCGGGAGAACAAGGACCGGATGGTCTTCGCACGGATGACGGGCAAGGGCTGAGCCCGCCGCCGGTCACCGCGGCTCGGGGATCCCGGCCACCGGCACCGCGGCGCCCATCGCCATCTCCAGCGCGACGGTGGAAGCGATCCCGGCCACCGCCCAGCGGCCGTCCGGCCCCTGCGCCAGCAGCGGCCCGCCGCTGGTGCCGCGCGTGCCGGCGCAGTCATGGATCAGCATGGGGCTGCCCGCCGTGTCGCGCCGCGCGCCGAGCGCCCGGCAGCCGGTATCGGCCAGCAGCACCTCCGGCCGGTCCTGCTGGTAGCCGGCCAGCATCAGCGGCGTGCGCGGGGCAGGCAGGGCGCGCAGCAGCGGCAGCACCCGGTCGGCCGGCACCGGCAGCGGCCGCTCCAGCGTCAGCACCGCCCAGTCCGCACTGCCGGGTCCCGTGCCATCGGGCAGGTAGCCGGGCCCGACCGCATAGGCCGTGACCCGGCCATGCGCCGTCCAGGCCCCCGCGTGGTAGCCCAGCAGCACATGCACGCTGCCCGGCTGCACCAGGCCTCGGCTACGCGGCGAGACCAGGCAATGCGCGGCGGTCAGCACGGTGCGCGGGCCGACCAGCGCGCCGGTGCAGCGACCGCCGACTTCGGTCTGCACCCGGCCGAGCGACCACCAGGGCGCCTCTGCGCCGTTCACGGGCTGCCGCGCGACGCCGGCGCCGAGGCCGGGCAGGGTGGAGCGCGGGATGACGCGCTGCGTCGGCTCCAACCCGGTCTGGGCAGCAACAGGCGCCGCCGCGAGCGCGAGCGCGAGGACGCAGGCAGCCGTGCGGAGCGGGATCAGGAGGTCGGCGCGGGCGGCGGCGTGCATCGGGATGGCGCCGGCGCGGGACGCGGCGGCGCGGCGGAGGCCGGCGGCTCCCGCGGGGGCAGGCTCATCGGGCCCTGAGGCATGGGTGCGGGCAGCGGCGCCGGGCCGAGCGTACTGGGCGGCTGTGGCGCCGCCTGGGCGGGGCGCACACCGTCCTCCAGCGGGTCGGTTGCCGCCGCCGCGGGCACGGCAAGGCCAAGCAGGATGGGCAGGAGGAGCAGCGGGCGGCGTGTCATGCGCGGAACGTAACCACGTCCCCGCGGTACTGGCGAGTCACCTCCTCACCGCGGCGCCGCCCAGCGCGGATCGGCGACGAGGTCGCGGTCCGTCAGGCTCTCGAGGAAGGCGATAAGGTCGGCGCGTTCCGCGGCGCTCAGCCGAAAGCCGCGCAGCAGCGGGCTGGTCTGTGCGCCGCGCCGGGTGCCGCCGCGTTCGTAGTGGCGGATCACCGCCGCCAGCGTCGGCAGCGAGCCGTCATGCATGTAGGGCGCGGTCAGCGCCACGTTGCGCAGCGATGGCGTGCGGAAGGCGCCACGGCGGGCCGGGTCGCCGGTCTGCTCGCCGACGCCGCCGCTGCGCGCCACGCCCGTGTCGTGGAAGCCGCGCTCCACCTGCGGCAGCCAGGCATGCGCCAGGTTGTCGGTGAAGGTCGGCCCGCCATGGCAGTGGTAGCATTCCAGCCGTTCGCCGAAGAACAGCGCCTCGCCGCGCTTCGCCGCAGCGCTGATGGCGTCCGCCTCGCCGCCCCAACGGTAGCGGTCATAAGGGCTGCGGAAACTCGTCACGCCGCGCTGGAAGGCCGCGAGGGCCTTCGTGATGGTCTCCAGCGTGATGACGTCCTGGCGGCCCGGGAAGGCGGCGCGGAACTGCGCCGGATAGGACGCATCGGCGGCGAGCAGGGCCAGCAGCGCCACCTCCCGCCCCGCCATGCCCATCTCCACCGGATGCTCGCCGAAGAGCGGGATCAGTGCCTGGGTCTCCAGCCGGTCCTGCCCGGGATTGGCCCAGGTCAGCGCGGGCTGGTAGCCGGCATTGGCGATGGAGGGCGGGTTGAGCAGCCCGGGCCGGCCATCGGCGCCGGTCGCCACGCGCCGCGGGTCGGCAAAGGCGTGCTCCTGCCGGTGGCAGGTGGCGCAGGCGATCTGCCCATCCGCCGACAGCCTTGTGTCGTGGAACAGCCTGCGGCCGAGCGCGACTTTGGCGCGGCTCATCGGATTGTCGGCCGGCACGACGGGCGGCGGCGCCCAGGCCGGCAGCGCGGCGTCGCGCTGCCAGTCCCAGTCCTGGCCTGGCGGCGCACCGGCGCCGAGCAGCAGCGCGGCCAGCCCTGCCGCCGCCAGGTGCCGCCACCGCCTCACGGCCGGGCGGTGAACAGCATCTGCTGCCCCGCCGGTGCCGTGCCGTAGGGCAGGCCGAGGCGCGGCAGGATCGCCACGCATTCGGGATCGTTCGGGAAGGACATGCAGCCCGGCGGCGTGCCCGGCGTGTTGCGCCGGAGGTCGGAGGCGGCCAGCATCGGCGCCGGATCCGCTACCACCGTGCCGCGCAGCGGGTCGAAGCCGGTCAGGGTGATCACGGGCCGGTTCGGGTTGCGGCAGTCGCGGCCCGGCTGGGTCGGCGCCTCGGCGGCGCATTGCGTGCTGCCGAGGTGGATGACGAAGCCGGCCGGCCCGCCATGCCCCGGCGTCGCGCCAGGTGCGGCGCGACCGGGGCGCTGGCCGGAGACGGCGAAGTCGGCCTTGAGGAATTTGTAGCCGTTCTGCCAGTTCCAGAACATCGCGGTGGTGTTGAACGGCGCCTGCGCGATGGTGGCGTCCTGGTGGTTCAGCCGCTCCGGCACGCCGAGGGTAAAGCGGATGCCGGTGTACGCGCCTGGCGGGGCGCTGCCGCGCAGCGTGGTGTTGGTCGCCGCCGAGCCACCGGTGGCGCAGGGGCCGCTGCCATTCTCGAAATCCAGCAGCGCCACGCCGTCGCGCTGCCAGATCCCGTCCGAGGCCAGGGTGAAGGGCACCGCCATGCCATCGGCGCGCAGCAGCGCGACATCGGTCACGAAGAAGCGGAAATCCGTGGGCTGGGCGGCCACGGGCGGGCGGCCAAGCTGGGCCGCGGTACCGCAGGCGAGCGGCGCGCCGGCGAGGTTCGCCGCGAAGCGGATCTCCTGCGGCGCGGTGGCCGCGGGCGGCGCCGCGGGCTGGGCGCAGGCGGCGAGCACGCCGATCCCGGCCCATCCGAGAAGCGGACGCATGGACATGATGCCGGCTCCTGCCTGCCGATCAGTGATGGTGCGCGCCCGGGCCACGCGCGCCCGCGGCCTGCACGTCGAGCTCGATCCGCACCTCGCCGGCGCGTTCGAAGCGGAGGGTCACGGGGATCTTCTCGCCCTGCCGCAGTGGCTGGGTCAGGCCCATGAACATCAGGTGCAGCCCGCCGGGACGCATCTCGACCGTCTGGCCGGCGGGGATGTCGATGGCCGGCACCTCGCGCATGCGCATCACGTCGCCGTCGCGGACATGGGTGTGCAGTTCCATCTTGCCGGAGACCGGGCTGCTCGCGGAGAGCAGCCGGTCCGCCGCGCTGCCGCGATTGGCAATGCGCAGGAAGCCGGCGCCCTGGCCGCCCTGGCCGGCCGCGCGGCTCCAGCCCTGGCTGATGACGAGATCGCCCGCGCGCACGTCATGCGCCGCGGCGGGGCGGACGAGCAGCAGCGCGGGCACGAGGCCGAGCAGGGTGCGGCGGGATGTGCGGGACATGGCGTTGTCTCCTGTTGGTGTTCAGTGCGGGATGAAGCGGGCCGGCCGGGCGGTCTGGGCTTCGAGCCGGCCGGCGAGGCGGGCAAGCTGCACGGCGGCGAGCGCGCCGATGGCTGGGTCGCCCGTGTCGCAGGCCTCCTCGGCCGCGGCGCGGGCGGCGGT
>JAIYAI010000366.1 GCA_027489135.1 Acetobacteraceae bacterium | reverse complement strand
CCACGAGCGCGGGCGCCAGCAGCAGCGCGCCGGGGAGGTCGAAGCGCGGCCGCGGCAGGGCGGGTGCCGCCCGCGGCACCAAGGCCGCGCCCAGCAGCAGGCCGAGCATGCCGAGCGGCACCGTCACCCAGAACACCCAGTGCCAAGTCAGGCCCTGCAGCAGCAGCCCGCCCACCGCCGGCCCGGCGCTGACGCCGATCGCCTGCGCCGCGGCGAACCAGCCGAGCGCCCGGGCGCGCCGTGCCGGCCCCGCGGCGGCGGCCAGGATCACCACGCTGTTGGCGCCGAGCATGGCGCCGGCCACGCCCTGCGCGGCCCGCAGCGCGATCAGCGCCGGCAGGTCAGGCGCGGCGCCGCAGAGTGCCGAGAGCAGGGCGAACAGGCCGAAGCCGGCGAGGTACATGCCCCGCCGTCCCGCGATCTCCGCGAGGCGGGCGAAGACCGGCAGCGCCGCGGCGAAGGCCAGGCTGTAGGCCACCGCCACCCAGCCCACGACATGCAGCGGCGCGGCGAACTCCCGCTCCAGCGCCGGCAGGGCGAGCTGGACGATGCTGGCGTCGAGCTGCCCGATCAGCGCGCCGAGGCAGGTGACGGCGACCACCGGCCCGGCGCGCGCCGCCGGGGCTGCGGCGGGTGCAGGCATGCCGGCGGGCCTATTCCGCCGCGCGCGGCTTCGACCCGCCGATCGGATAGGGCGGCGCGGCGCCCTCGGCCTGGCGTTCCAGCACCCATTTCTGCCCCGGCTTGACCATCTCGATCCCGCGGTCCGCGCAGAGCTGGCGGATGCGGCGGTTGAACTCCCGCTGCACGGGCCAGCGGTTGGCCGGGCCGGTCTTCACCCGGCTGCGGATGGTCACGCCCTGGTCGGACATCTTGTCGACGCCCCAGACATCGATGTCGTCGCGGATCATCGGGCCGAATTTGGGGTCCGTGCGCATGCCCTCGCCCACCGCGCGCAGCATGTCGGCGACCTCGTCCGGGTCGGTGTCGTAGGTGACCATCACGTCGAGCACCGCGAAGGCGAAGTCGCGGGTCATGTTGGTGACGGTGGTCACCGCGCTGAACGGGATGATGTGCACGCTGCCGTCGGTGGCGCGCAGCTTGATCGAGCGGATGGAGAGATTCTCCACCACCCCGGTCAGCCCCGCCAGGCTGACCACGTCGCCCACCGCCACCGCATCCTCCAGCAGCAGGAAGATGCCGGTGATCACGTCCCGCACCAGGGTCTGGGAGCCGAAGCCGATGGCGAGGCCGATGACGCCGGCGCCGGCCAGCAGGGGGGCCACGTTCACGCCGAGCTCCGACAGGGTGCTCAGCGCCAGGAAGACGATGATGACGATGCTGAGCACGGTGCGCAGCATCGGCAGCAGGGTGCGGATGCGGGCGGAGCGCGAGGCCGCCTGCCCCGATTCGCGCGCGAGGCGGGTCAGGCGCCGGGCGATGGCGGCGTTCGCCACCTCCCACACCAGGATCGCCACGACGAAGGTCATGCCGATGTTGGCGAAGGTGCCGAGCAGTCGGTTGCCCAGCGTCCCCGGCGCGAACCAGGCGAAGCTGTCGAGGCCCCAGACCCAGAACAGCATGAAGATGCCGGCGACGATGACCAGCAGGCTGGTCACGGCGCGCAGCACCGGCATCCAGGTGGCGGCGCGCGGCACGCCCGCCGTGCCGCTGGTGCCGGCGAATCGGTTGAAGGCCAGCGCCAGCCCCTCGTCCACGCCCTTGGCAAGGATGCCGATCACCACCGCCAGCACGGTGGACGTGATCAGGTGGCGGATGCCGTCCTCGATCGCCAGCGCCCAGACCGCCCAGGCGGCGAGCAGCCAGAGGATGGTCAGCACGTGCCAGATTCCGGCGAGGCCGTTGCGCAGGGACCGCAGCATGCGCCGCGCACTGTCCGGCGGCGGCGCGATGGGGTCGAGTTCCGGCGCGCGGAGCAGCGCGGCGACGCTCTCACGCGATCGGATCACCATGTAGGCGAGCTGGATCGAGCAGATCAGCAGCGTGATGTTGAGGATGGCGTCGTAGGCGCCCCAGGAGAGGCCGAGGGCGATGCCCGCCTCCGCCAGGGTGTAGCCGCCGAGGCCGACCCAGAGCAGCCGCCGGAGCCAGCGCAGCGCCCGCGCCGCCGCCCGGTCCGAGACGGGGACGAGGCGCAGCCGGTCCTCCCGCGGCGAAAGCACCAGGCGCACGAGCGCGAAGATCGACCGCGCTGCGACATAGACCTGCGCCGCGTGCACGGCGATGACGCGCGTCGTCGGCAGGGGCGTCAACACGTTCAGCAGCAGATGCACCGCGCCGAAGAAGGCGGCGATCGGCACCAGGTCCAGCACCAGCCGGGCCAGCAGCAGCGGCACCCGGCGCAGCATGGCGAAGCGCTTGCCCTCCGGCGGCGCCAGCGCGTCGAGCCGGTCCCGCGCGCGCGCCAGGGCGCGCCAGAGCAGGTGTTCGGCCAGCAGGCCGGCGCCCGCCAGCAGCAGCAGGATCCAGGCGGCATCGATGGTGCGGGTCCGGGCGACGGGATTGGCGGCGAGGCCCTGCAGGCCGCGCCAGAGGCCGGGCAGATCGGCCATGCCGCGCACCGCATCCATCAACTCGCGGGAGACCGGGCCGAGCCGGTCCTCAAGACCCGCGAACCATTGCAGCACCAGGGCGCCGGTGGTGTTGGGCGTGATGATGGGCTCGGCCGGAGCGGCCGGGGCCGCGGGTGCCGCGGCGGGCATGCCGGGGGGGCGCGGCGGGGCGGCAGCCGGCGGGGCGGGGGTGGGTGTGGCCGCCGGCACCGCGGCCTGGGCAGGCGCGGGCTGGGCCGGCGCGGGTTGGGTCGGCGCGGACT
>JAIYAI010000196.1 GCA_027489135.1 Acetobacteraceae bacterium | reverse complement strand
GGTCTTCGGCCGCACCCGCAACCCGTGGAACACCGCGCTGACCTGCGCCGGCTCCACCGGCGGCGGCGCGGTGGCGCTGGCGACGGGGGAATGCTGGCTCAGTCATGGCTCGGACCACGGGGGCAGCCTGCGTCGGCCCGCGACCTATTGCGGCGTCGTCGGCATCCGGCCCTCGCCGGGGCGGGTGACGCGGGGGACCTCGAACAACCTTTTCGCGCCGCTCTCCGTGCAGGGGCCGATGGCGCGCACCATCCCCGACCTCGCGCTCTTCCTCGACACCATGGCGGGCTGGGACATCCGCGACCCGCTGACCTACGACGCGCCGGCGGTGCCCTATGCGCGCGCGGTGGCGGAGGCACGGCCGCCGCGCCGCGTGGCCTACACCAGCTTCGGCGGCCAGCTCGCGATCGACCGCGAGACCAAGGCGATCTGCGACGCCGCCGTGCAGCGCTTCCGCGAGGCCGGCAGCGTGGTGGAGGAGATCGCGCTCGACCTCGGCGCGCTGCAGGAAGCCTTCCTGGTGCTGCGCAGCCAGGCCTTCGTGGTGGACCGGGAGAAGCAGCTCGAGACGCACCGCGACCTGATCAAGCCCGACATCATCTGGAACACCGAGCGCGGGCTGGCTGCGACGCCGAGCCAGCTCGCCTGGGCGGATCGCGAACGGGCGGCCTGGTATCGCCGCATCATCGCGGTCTTCGCCGAGTACGATGTGATCGTCACCCCCGGCGCCGGCACGCCGGCCTTCGACGTGATGCTGCGCCATCCGGACAGCATCGGCGGCGTGAAGCTCGAGAACTACATGGCCGGGTCGATGTGGAACGCCGCCTTCACCCTCGCCGCCTGCCCCGCGGTCGCGGTGCCCTGCGGCCTCGACCAGTATGGCCGGCCGATCGGGCTGCAGGTCGCCGCCCCGCCGCGGCGGGACGAGGTGGCGCTGACGGCGGCGGCGGTGTTCGAGCGCATCACCGGCCTCGACCGCGCCGTGCCGATCGATCCGCGGCCCGGCACGGTGCCCCCGGTGGAGGCGCCGGCCTGACGCAGGGCGGCTACATCCCGCCGATGTAGTTCGGCCCGCCGCTGCCTTCCGGCGTCTTCCAGTCGATGTTCTGCGACGGGTCCTTGATGTCGCAGGTCTTGCAGTGCACGCAGTTCTGCGCGTTGATGACGAGGCGCATCTCGCCCTCGCCGTTGCCGAGTTCGGCGCCCACGGCCTCGTAGACGCCGGCCGGGCAGTAGCGGCTCTCGGGGCTCTTGAACTGGTCCCAGTTCACGCCCTTCCACTGGCCCGGGTTCTTCAGCACCAGGTGCGCCGGCTGGTCCTCCTCGTGGTTGGTGTTCGACAGGAACACCGAGGAGAGGCGATCGAAGGTGATCACGCCATCGGGCTTCGGATAGGCGATCTTCTCCGCCTGGGCGGCCGGCTTCAGCGTGGCGTGGTCCTCGTGATGCGTCATCGTCCAGGGCGCCTTGCCGCGGAGGACGTAGGTGTCGAGCGCGGCGTTCACCAGCCCGCCCCACATGCCGAACTTGGCGAAGGCGGGGCGGATGTTCCGTACGCTCTCCAGCTCGCTCCAGACCCAGCTGGCCTTCAGGGCCTCGGGGTAGCTCTCGAGCACCGCCGGGCGATCCTCGCCCTCCAGCGCCTTCGCCACCGCCTCGGCCGCCACCATCCCGGACTTCATCGAGGTATGCGTGCCCTTGATCTTCGGCACGTTGAGGAAGCCCGCCGTGTCGCCCACCAGCATGCCGCCCGGGAAGACCAGCTTCGGGATGGCCTGGAAGCCGCCCTCGTTCAGCGCGCGGGCCCCGTAGGCGACGCGCTTGCCGCCTTCCAGGAACTTCCGCACCTCGGGGTGGGTCTTGAAGCGCTGGAACTCGTCGAAGGGCGACAGCCAGGGGTTCGGGTAGTCGAGCCCGATGACGAAGCCGATCGAGACCAGGTTCTCGCCCAGCATGTAGAGCCAGGACCCGCCATAGGTGTCGGACTTCATCGGCCAGCCGGTGGAGTGCCAGATCAGCCCGGGCTGGTGCTTCTCCTTCGGGATTTCCCACAGCTCCTTCATGCCGATGGCGTAGGTCTGCGGGGCGGCGTCCTTCCGCAGGTCGTAGCGCTCCATCAGCGTCTTCGTCAGCGACCCGCGGCAGCCTTCGGCGAAGATCGTGTAGGTGGCGCGCAGCTCCATGCCGGGCTGGTAGTTCGCGCCCTTCTCGCCCGACTTCTCGATGCCCATGACGCCGGCGACGACGCCCTTCACCTGACCGTCCTCGATGATGCTCTCGGAGGCGGCGAAGCCCGGGTAGATCTCGACGCCCAGCGCCTCGGCCTTGGCGCCCAGCCAGCGGCAGACATTGCCCAGGCTGACGATGTAGTTGCCGTGGTTGTTCATCTGCGGCGGCGTCGGCAGCTTGAAGGCCTTCGTCTCGGTCAGCAGCATGAAGCGGTCGTCCTTGGCGGGCGTCGCCAGGGCCGGCGGGTCGTCGCGCCAGTCCGGGATCAGCTCGTCGAGCGCGCGCGGCTCCAGCACGGCGCCCGAGAGGATATGGGCGCCGATCTCGCTGCCCTTCTCCACGAGGCAGACGGCGGCGTCGGGGGCGAGCTGCTTCAGCCGGATCGCCGCGGCGAGGCCGGAGGGCCCGCCGCCGACGATCAGCACGTCGAACTCCATGGACTCGCGCTGTTCGGTCTCGTCCGACATGCCTGTCTTCTCCTCGTCTTGGCCTGGGATGTAGCGACGCCGCCGGGGGTGCGGAACCCCGGCACCCGGCTGTCCGGTTGCATCCCAGGCCGTTCCCGCCCGATATCCGGGACATCCTGGGGTGTGGCCATGACGGATGGGACGGCCGCCGGGGCGGAGGCAGGGGCGCTGCACCAGGCCCTGGTCGCTGCGCTGGCGCTGCAGGCGGAATGGGGGGCGGACGAGGCGCTGGAGGCAGCGCCCATCGACCGGACGGCCCTGCTCGCCCGGGGCGGACCGGCCACCGCGCCGGACGCGCGGGCCGCGCGCCCGGAGCCCCCTGGCCCTGGCCCCGCGCCTGCCCCTGGCCCCACCCGCGCCCCGATCCCCGGACCCGGCGCCCCACCACCGGCTGCCAGCCGCGCCGCGGCGCTGGCCGACGCCGCCCAGGACCTCGCCGCGCTGCGGGAGGCGATCGCCGCCTTCGACGGCAGCCCGCTGCGCGAGACCGCAACCAACCTCGTCTTCGCCGACGGCGCGGCGGAGAGCGGCCTGATGCTGATCGGCGAGGCGCCGGGCGCCGACGAGGATCGCCTGGGCCGCCCCTTCGTCGGCCAGTCCGGGCAGTTGCTGGACCGCATGCTGGCCAGCGTCGGGATCCGCCGGGAGACCGATTTCTACATCACCAACATCCTGCCCTGGCGCCCGCCCGGGAACCGCACGCCG
Source organism: Acetobacteraceae bacterium (assembly GCA_027489135.1). GTDB lineage: Bacteria > Pseudomonadota > Alphaproteobacteria > Acetobacterales > Acetobacteraceae > JAIEOP01. Next base: position 10,519 of record JAIYAI010000196.1, on the reverse strand, counting down.
ACGGATGCGGAGGTGCTGCTCTTCCTGCCCTTCCTGCTGCGGCACATCGCGTTGATCCGGCCGCGCCTGCTGGTGCTGCTCGGCGGCTCCTCGGCCAAGGCGCTGCTGCGGTCGCGGGAGGGGATCACGCGGCTACGCGGACGTTGGCATCAAGTAACGTTAAGCGACGGGATCCAGCTCCCTGCCCTGGCGACCCTGCATCCGGCCTATCTCCTCCGCACCCCCGCCGCGAAGCGCGAAGCCTGGGCCGACCTGCTTCAGCTGCGCCGCCGCATCGACGGCGGATGACGGCTGGTTACATAACCTATTCGCAGGATTGTAAGGACGACGACTTTCCCGGTATTGGGTCGGGGGTGATGGGCAAGATCCCTTCCCTGGCGTCCCGCCGCGTCTTTCCCTGGCTCTTGCTCGGGGCGCTGGTGATGCATGCGATGCCGGCACCGGCGCAGCCCGCGCCGCGCCAGCGTGCCGCCGCGGCGCTGCCGCAGGTGCTCGACGCCGCCGAGGCAGCGCGGCTCCGCCGGATCTTCCAGCTCCAGGCCAGGGGCGAGCACGACCTCGCCGCGCAGGAGACCGCGCGGCTGGAGGAGCGACGCCTGCACGGTCACCTCATGGCCGATGCCTGGTCCCGGCCCGGCGGGCCGCCGCCCTCCGACGACGCGCTGCGGACCTGGCTGGCCATCTTCGCCGACCATCCGGACGCGCCGCGGATCGCAGCGCGCCTGCCACCCGAGCAACGGCCCCAACAGGCCGCCGCGCCGGGTCCCGCGCCGGCCGCCGAGATCGCCGTCGCCACCCGCAACCCGCCCCTGGAACGGGCGCTACGCGAGCGCGGCCGGCAGGGCGACCTGGACGGGGCGATGGCACTCATCGCCCGCAGCCGCGACCTGTCGCCCCCGGCGGAGGCCCGGCTCAAGGCGGCGCTCGGCAGTGGGCTGTTCCAGGCCGGGCGGGATGCGGAGGCCTTCCGGCTCGCTGCCGAGGGCTCCGCCGTGGCGCCCGCCGATCCGGAGATCGCCTTCGCCGCCGGCCTCGCCGCCTGGGCGCTCGGCCGGTGGGAGCCCGCGCTGCTGCATTTCGAGCGGGCGGCCTTCGCGGCGGGAGGCGGGCAGCGCGCGGCCGCCGCCTTCTGGGCCGCCCGCGCTGCCGGTCGCGCCCGCCGGCCCGAGATCGCCCTGCCCTGGCTGCTGGAGGCGGCACAGGAACCACGGACCTTCCACGGCATGATCGCGCGCCGCGCGCTCGGATTGGGCCCCGGCCTCGCCTGGACGCAGGAGACGCTGGGTCAGGCCGAGGCGCTGGTGCTGGCGGAGACGCCGGGCGGCTGGCGCGCCCTCGCGCTGCTGCAGATCGGCCAGGCGGAGCGGGCCGAGGCCGAGTTGCGCCTGCTCTGGTCGCAGGTGCGGGGTCATGCCGTGTTGGCCCGGGCCGTCGCGGTGCTGGCGGAGCTGGCGAACCTGCAGGGCCTGTCGGCTGCGGCCACCACCCAGCCGGACCAGGAGGCCCGGGCGAGGGACTTCCTGCGCTACCCGCTGCCGGCGCTGCGGCCGGCCGGCGGCTTCAGCGTCGATCCCGCGCTGCTCTACGCCATCGCCCTGCAGGAGAGCCGCTTCGACCCGACCGCCATCTCCCCGGCCGGGGCGCGCGGCCTGCTGCAGGTGATGCCCGGAACCGCCAGTTTCATCGCCAGCGACCCCGAGCTGCGCGGAGAGGCGGCGTGGCGGCTGCACGACCCGTCGCTGTCGATGGAACTCGGCCAGCGCTACCTGCTGTTCCTCGCGCGCAGCGAGGTCACCGGCGGCGACCTGATTCGCATCCTGGCGGCCTACAATGCCGGTCCGGGCAACCTGCAGCGCTGGATGCCGGCGCAGCGGCACCGGGAGGATCCTTTCCTCTTCATCGAATCCATCCCCTATGACGAGACGCGCGACTACGTGCAGAAGGTGCTGGCGTATTCCTGGATCTACGCCTCGCGCCTCGGGCTGCCGACACCGGGCCTGGACCGGTTGGCGCAGGGGAAGTTTCCCGAATTCCTGAGCGTGCCTGCCCTGACCGCGATGCTGGCGCCGCCCCCGGCGGCCCGGGCCGCACCGGCGCGGCCGGCGCCGCAGCGGGTCGCGCAGCGGTAGCGGGCCGCGGCACGGCATGGCGGAAACCTGGCTGCTCCTCGGCACCTCGAACACCATCCGCGAGAGCGGCTACCGCAGCCACCTGGCCCGGCTCCGGCCCGATATCGAGATCCGCGTCGCCGGTATCGGGGACTCGCCAAGCGCGATGCTGGCCTATGCGCTGGACGGCCTGTCGCTGGACGGCATCGACCGCGTGGTGATCGACACGCTGGTGAACGACGCGGCGCAGGTCGAGGCCGGGCAGGCCGATCCCCTGGCCTGCGAACAGGCATTGTTCGAAACCCTGCACTGGCTCACGGCCCGGGGTCTGCCTGTCTGCCTGCTGCTGATGCCGCAGATGGCCCCGGGCGCCGTGGCGCGTGCCCTGCACCGGCGCCGGGCGGAATGGGCGCGGGTGCACGGCGTCGCGGTGGTGGACGGCGTCGCGATCGCCGCGGCGCTCCGGCGCGATGCCGGGCTTGATGACGCGCGGCTCTTCGTCGATCCGCTGCATGCCTCATGGCCGGTGACGATCCTGATCGCGCAGCGCCTGGCCCGGCTGGACACGACGCGCCGCGCCGCCTCGGACGCGCCGGCGCCAGGGCGGGTCGTCCGCCTCGCGCCGCAGGTCACGCGCAGCACGCGGCTGCTGACGGCCGGCTATGCGGTGCTGGGCCCCGATGCCGGCACCCGGATCGACCTTCCGGCGCCTGCGACCCTCTTCGCGCTCGCCGTGAACCGCCTGCGGACGCCGGGACGCATCGTCGTCACCGCGGAGTCCGGGCACGCGGTGCTCGATCCGGTCCAGGTGGCGGCGCAGGATGTCGGCGCCCCGAGCGGCATGATCCATCTGGTCGCGTCGATCCACCCCGCCCTGCAGGGCCGCAGCTTCACCCTCGCCGCCCTGCCCGGGCCGGATGGCGCGCCCGCCGCGGCGGAGGTGGAGGCGGCCGTCTTCCGCGACGCCGGCGCGCCGGCACCTGGGCTGTGGGACGGGGTGGCGACGCCGCTCGACGCCGATGTCGAGGAGGTGGCGGAGGCGCTGCCGTTGGAGGAGAGGGCGGTGGCGCTGGCCGCCGGCATGGCGGTGGGCAGCGCCGCCGGCGAGACCGCGGCGGAGTATTTCCGCGCGCGCATAGCCGAGGGGCGGCCGCTCTGGCAGCGCCGGCCGGCCCAGGCTGCGCGGGTCCTGGCACGGCTGGGCGTGGCGCTGGGCGAGGTGGCGGCGGCGGACCGCATCCTCCGCCTCGGCGCGGCCGAGGATGCCGGCGACGGGACCGGGAAGGACGCCGGCGGCGACGGGCGCGCTGACCGGGAGGGACGCCGGCGGCGACGGGCGCGCTGACCGGGAGGGACGCAGGGGAGGGGACGGGCGCGCGCCGGCGCGCGGCGCTACCCGCCGAAATCGAGCGAGGGCTGCCCATCCGCGGACGCCTCGGCCTCGAAGCCCGAGAGGGTGACGCCGAGCAGGCGCACGGGCTTCTCCGGCGGCATCAGCGCGGCGGCCAGCGCCAGGGCGGTCGCCTGCAGGGCTGCCCCGCTCTCCACCAGGCCAGGCGCGCTCCGGCTGCGGGTCAGCGTGCGGAAATCGGCGTAGCGCAGCTTCAGCGTCACCGTGCGGCCGCGCGACCCGGTGCGCTCGCACCAGGCCCAGACATCCGCCGCCAGCGCGGCGATCGCCGCCTCGACCTCCGCCGGCGTGGTGAGGTCCTCGGCGTAGGTGCGCTCGCTGCCCGAGGATTTGCGTGGCCGATCGGGCTGCACGCGGCGCGCATCCTCGGCGCGGGCGATGGCATGGAAATGCCGCCCGGCCTTGCCGAAATGCCGCACGAGGTCCTCGAGCGGCCGGACGCGGAGATCGGCGCCGGTGAGGATGCCGAGGCGCTCCATCTTCGCCGCCGTCGCCGGGCCGACGCCGTGGAAGCGCGCAACGGGAAGGGCTTCGACGAAGCCCGGCCCCATCTCCGGCGTGATGACGAACTGCCCGTTCGGCTTGCGCTGGTCGGAGGCCAGCTTGGCCAGGAACTTGTTGTAGGAGATGCCGGCCGAGGCGGTGAGGCCGGTCTCCTCCAGGATGCGGGCGCGGATCTCCCGTGCCACCTGCACGGCCGTCGGGATGCCCTTCAGGTTCTCCGTGACGTCGAGGTAGGCCTCGTCGAGCGAGAGCGGCTCCACCAGGGGCGTGTACGCCTCGAAGATCGCGCGGATCTGGCGTGAGACGGCGCGATAGACCTCGAAGCGCGGCTTCACGAAGACGAGGTCGGGGCAGAGGCGCAGGGCGCGCACGGAGGGCATGGCGGAGCGCACGCCGAAGGCCCGCGCCTCATAGCTCGCCGCCGCCACCACGCCGCGGGCGCGGGACCCGCCCACGGCGACGGGCAGGCCGCGGAGCGACGGGTCGTCGCGCTGCTCCACGGACGCGTAGAAGGCGTCCATGTCGACATGGATGATCTTGCGGACCGGGACACTCACCGTGGCCAGGACTATGCCGCGCCACAGCCGCCGCCGCGAGGCTTGACCTTCCCATCATGGGAAGCGGCATCCTCCGCAACGGGACGGTGGAAGGCGCGATGCGGACGGGCAGGCTCCGGCGGATGATCACGGCGATCCTGGCGCTGGCGCTGCTCACCCTGCCGGGCGCGCCGCTGCGCCATGCCGCGCATGCCTCGCCGCAACCCTGCGCCGCGGCGGATGCGGGCCACACCGGGCATCATCGGGCGGATCACGGCGCGGACCACGCGCCTGCCGATTGGCAGCACCTGCCCGTCTGCTGCGTCCTCGGCGGCTGCGCCGCCGCCGTGGCGCTGCCGGTGCTGGCGCCCGTGCCGGCGCTGCGCCCGCAGCGGGCACCGGCCGGCTTCGGCCCCCCTGCAACCGGCCAGGGCATCGCCCCGCGACCGCCGCTGCACCCGCCCCGCGCCGCGGCCTGACCGGCCCGGATACCCGCAGACCGCTGCCGCGTTTCCCGGCCGGCACCGCCGCCCTTCCTCGCGACCCCATGCCTGCAAGACGGGAACACCCCGATGTCCATGACCCACTACATGCAGCTGCTGGCCGAGAACCAGCCCTGGAACCTCCTCCTCTTCATGGCGGTTCCGATCATCCTGGCCGAGACGCTCGCCATCACCGAGCTCATCGTCCTGTTCACCCGCGCCACCAGCGGCGCGGTCCGCACCGTCAACCGCTGGGCCGGCATCCTGGTCGGCGCCTACTTCACCGTGGTCTTCGCGTATCTCATGGCCACCGCGGCGATCCCGCTGACGCTGGCCGGCGCCTGGCGCGGCCCGATCGACGTGATCGCGGTGGGCTTCTACCTCTTCGGCATCGTCCCGCTCGGCGGCGTCGCGCTGCTGGAGCTTGGCCTGGTCGCGCGCGGCCGGTCCGACCACGACAGGCTGAAGCTGCACGTCTTCTTCGTCGCGCTGTTCCTGGTGACGGGGCACATCGCAATGATCGCCGGCATGATGGACCCGACCCTGCTGTGGTCCGGAGATGCCTCGGGCGGCCACGCCCGGCACTGAGGCTGTCTTTCCCCTCCCCTTCAGGGCTGCCATCGTGTGGCCCTGGAGAGGTTCGGGGAGAGACAGATGACCGCCATTCCGCCGCCCGCGCTCACGGCCTCGAAGCAGGTCGCGATCCGCGAGTCCTGGCTGGCCCAGGTGACGGAGCAGATCCTCGAGCCCGGGCTGCCGATCATCGACCCGCACCACCACCTCTGGGACCATCCGGGGGAGCGCTACCTCTTCGACGACCTGCTGGCCGATACCGCGACCGGCCACGACATCCGCGCCACCGTCTTCATCCAGTGCGGCGCCATGTACCGCGCCACGGGGCCCGAGGCGGAGAAGCCGCTCGGCGAGACGGAGTTCGTCAACGGCGTCGCGGCGATGAGCGCGACCGGCAAGTACGGCCAGGTGCGGCTCTGCGACGGCATCGTCGGCATGGTGGACCTGACGATGGGCGATGCCGCGGCGGCCGTGCTGGAGAAGCACGTCATGGCGGCGGGGAAGCGCTTCAAGGGCGTGCGCAACCGCACCGCCTGGCACCCCTCGCCGGAGATCCGCTCGAACCTGGTCACCGCACCGCCGGGGCCGCTGGAGCATCCGGATTTCGTGAAGGGCGCGAAGGCGCTGGCGCGGATGGGGCTCGCGCTCGACGTCTGGGCCTATCACACGCAATTACCGCTGGTGCTGGCGCTGGCGAAGCAGGTGCCGGAGGCGACGATCATCCTCGACCATGTCGGCGGGCCGCTCGGCACCGGGCCGTTCCGCGGCAAGCGGGAGGAGGTGTTTCCGGTCTGGCGCGACAGCGTGCGCGCCATCGCCGCGCTGCCGAACGTCAACGTCAAGCTCGGCGGCCTGGCGATGCACGTGAACGGCTTCGACTTCCAGGAGAACCCGCTGCCGCCGACCTCGCAGCAGATGGCCGATGCCTGGCGCCCCTACATGGAGACCTGCATCGAGGCCTTCGGTCCCACGCGCTGCATGTTCGAGAGCAACTTCCCCGTCGACAAGGGCATGTGCAGCTACGCTGTGCTGTGGAACGCCTTCAAGCGCCTGGCCGCGGGGGCGAGCGAGGCGGAGAAGAGCGCGCTCTTCTCCGGCACCGCGGCCAGGATCTATACCTTGTCGATCTAGCCGTTCGGGCGGACCAGGTACTTCTCCCCGGTCGCCTTCTTGAAGGTCGCGCGCAGCACGCTGAGGTCGAGCACGTCCTTGAGCGTGATCTCGCTGGTGTAGTGGCTGGCGAAGGTGGTCTTCAGCTCCGCCGCCACCCGGGCGCGCAGCCGCGCCTCCGCCCCCGCGCCGAGCGACTTCAGCGCCGGGGTCAGCAGGAAGCCGCCGATGCCCCAGGCGAAGCCGACCTGGGTGCGGTCGAAGACCGAGGGCGCGGTGTTCAGCCGGCCATACACATAGACCTGCTTGTGCGTGTCCGACCCGTAGTGGCTGTAGCTGGTGGCCGTGCGCTTGATGGCCTGCTCCATCGCCACCAGGATCTGCCCGGCCAGCGGCCCGCCACCCACGGCATCGAAGGCGACCGTCGCGCCGGTCGCGGCCAGCGCATCGGTCAGGCGGTCCATGAAGTCGGGCGCGCTGCTGTCGCAGACATGCTTCGCCCCCTGGCCGCGCAGCAGCTCGGCCTGGGCTTGGCTGCGGACGATGTTCACCAGGGGGATGCCGTCCTTCAGGCAGATGCGGTTGAGCATCTGGCCGAGGTTGGAGGCCGCGGCGGTATGCGCGAGCGCGGTATGCCCGTCCTTCTTCATGGTCTCGACCATGCAGAGCGCGGTCATCGGGTTCACGTACCAGGAGGCACCGTCGCGCGGCTCGGCACCCGCCGGCAGTTCCATGACCTGCGCCGCCTTGATCAGCCGGTGTGTCGCCCACATGCCGCCGCCGAACATCGAGACCGTCTTGCCGTCCAGCGCCGCCACATCGGTGCCGGCGGCGAGCACCGTGCCCGCGCCCTCGTTGCCCACGGGCATGCCCTGGTCCACGCGCGCAGCCAATGCGGCGACGGCGCCGGCCGAGACCGGCGCCACGACGACCTGGCGGCCCTGCCGGGTCTCCGCCTTCGCCGTCGCGGGATCGACGGGCCCGAGCAGCAGGCCGAGGTCGGAGGGGTTCACCGGCGAGGCCTCGACCCGCACCAGCACCTCGTCCGGGCCGGGATCGGGCAGGTCGACCTCCACCAGGGAGAGCTCGAGCTCCCCGGTGCTGGCGATGCGCGACTGAAGCTGCAGGGCCTTGGTCATGGGCGGTCCTCCCGGTTCACAGGATCAGGTGTAGCAGAAGCGGCGGCGAGGCGAGCGAGAGCGGCAGGCCAGGCAGGACGGTGGTCCCCGAGACCGCCGGCAGGTGATCCGCATGCCGCGCCGGCCGGATGGCATCGGCCCCGGTCGGCATGGCGTCGGTCAGCACTGCGGGCTTCAGGCCTTACCGATCAGCGCCTTCGCCCCGATCGCGTCGCGCCGCGGCGCGGGCGGCGACCCGCCGAGGCAGAGGCGGGAGACCGGCACGGTCGCCGGGGCCAGGAGGCGCGGCGTCGCCGCCATCGCCGCCGGCACTGGAAGGTCGGAGGCCCGAGCTGGCCCAGCCCGGGTTCCGCGGACCTCCCGGAGGGGCTGCACGGCCCGAGAGGGATCGACGACGCGAAGCAACCGGCGGCGGCGGAGTGCTCGTGATGCATCCAGGCCGGATGCGGTGGTCGCGATCCTGCCTCAGTTCCGCGCCGGTGGCGCACCCCGGGCCGCCTGCGCCTGGCCTGCCTGTGCGCTGGTGCGGAAGATGCCTGCGATCCCCTCCACCACGTCGCCGAACTGCCGCTGACGCTCCGTATCGATGGAGACGGTGGCGGTGACGCCGGCGCGCAGCGGCGGCTCCCCCGGGAAGGCGAGCAGGCGGATCTTCACCGGCAGGCGCTGCACCACCTTCACCCAGTTCCCGCTGGCGTTCTGCGGCGGCAGGATGGCGAACTCGGCGCCGGTCGCCGGGCTGATGCTGTCCACCACGCCCACCCAGGTGACGTCCGGGTAGATGTCGAGCACCACCTCGACCCGCTGGCCCACCGTGACGTGCGTCAGCGTCGTCTCCTTCAGGTTGGCCTCGACCCAGGGGCGGGTCTCCGACACCAGGGAGAACATCGGCGTCGCCGCCCGCACCTGCTCGCCGCGTTGCAGCTTCAGGTTCACGATGGTGCCGCCGATCGGGGCCAGGATCACCGTTCGCTCCAGGTCGAGCGCGGCGCGGTCGCGGTCGGCGATCGCCTCCATCACCGTCGGGTGCTCGTCGACCGGCAGGTCGGGGTTGCCCTTCAGCGTCGCCAGCAGCCGTACCAGTTTCTGCCGCGTCACGTTGATCCGCTCCCGGGCCACCTGGGCGTCGGTCACCGTCTCCTCCAGCTTGGCGATGGGGGCGGCGCCGCGGGCGGCGAGGTCCTGCTGGCGGCGGGCCTGGCGGCCCAGGAACTCGGCGCGGCTCTCCAGCTCGGCCAGTTCCGCCAGCGTCTCGCGGTAGGTGGCGCGGGCCGTCTCCACGAGGGTGCGCGCCTGCTCCAGGTCGGCCTCGGCCTTCTGCAGGGCCAGGCGGAAGGGCGCGGGGTCGATGCGCACCAGCACGTCGCCGGCGCGCACCTCGGCATGGTCGCGCACGGCGACCTCCGCGACGCGGCCGTTCACCTCCGGCGCGACCTGGACGATATGCGCCTTCACATAGGCGTTCTCGGTCGTGATGTAGCGGCCGCCGCGCTGCCAGACGACGAGGACCCCTGTGGCGACCAGCAACGGCACCCCCAGCAGCAGCAGGGGCCGCAGCCATCGGCGTTTCCGCGGCGCCGGCGCGGCGGGGGATTGAGGCTCGTCGGTCATGCTGCGGGAACCGGGTTCATGGCGGCGCGCGGGCGCGCGTCGGCGGCTTCGGCCTGGGTCTTGGCCTGGGAGGGGGCGGCGCCGCGCGGCGCCATGTGGGTAAGCTGGACCTTCACACGCTCCAGCATCCCGGTCAGCGCGGCGCGCTCCCCGGGGCGGAGGCCGGCCATGGCGTCGTCGATCATCTCCGCCGCGATCTGGCCCATCTCGGCCTGGATGGCCTCGGCCTCCGCGGTCAGGTGCAGGCGCCAGGTGCGGCGGTCGCCGGGGTCGCGGCGGCGCGTGACCCAGCCCTTCTGCTCCAGCCGGTCGATCATGCGGCCGGCGGTGGCGCGCTCCACCTCCAGCATCTCGGCGAGTTCGGACTGCGAGAGGCCGGGGCGCCAGTGCAATACGCTGAGCACCTGCCATTGCGACCGGGTCAGGCCGATTCGACGCACCCGCCGGTCGAAGGCGGAGCGCATCATGCGGGCGACATCGGCGATCAGAAAGCCGATGGTGCGCCGCTCGTCGACGGGGTGTGGCACCGTTTGCCTCACTGGCCCGGCCATCGCGCCCGCGGGAGTGCGGCGGCGAGATGCAGGCTGATTGTTGCCATAGTCACTATCACGGGCGATACTTTAGTCAAGCTTACGAGACGGATCGTGACCAAAGCCATTCCGCTACCGCATGTCTGACTCGCACATGGCGCTGGAACTGCCGCATGTCTGATTCGCAGATGGCGCTGGAACTGCCGCTGGCGCGGCGGATCCTGATCCTGGCGGCCGTGGTGCTGGGGTCGACGCTCTACGCCACCACCCTGCTCGTCGCCTCCACCCTGCTGCCGCAGATGCAGGGCAGCTTCGCCGCGACCCCGGACGAGATCGCCTGGACCACCACCTTCAACATCCTGGCGACCGCCATCGTCACGCCGATGACGGGCTGGCTGGTCGCGCGCTTCGGGCGCCGGCGGACCATGGTCTGGTGCGTGGTCGGCTTCACCATCGCCACCTGGCTCTGCGGCCAGGCGGAATCGCTAGAGGCCATGGTGCTCTGGCGCATCCTC
>JAIYAI010000314.1 GCA_027489135.1 Acetobacteraceae bacterium | reverse complement strand
GGCGTGCTGGCCGAGCGCTGGCTGATGTTCGCCGAGGCCACCCACACGGTGACGCTCTACTACACGGGTCGGTAGGACAGGTCGTGGAGGTCCAGGGTGCCCGGCACCCTGGCGGGGGTCTCGGGGGCAGCGCCCCCGAGCGGTGTGCGAGGCAGAGCCTCGCCTATTCCGGCGCCATCCAGAGCGACGCCGCCTCGTGGCCCGGCATGTAGTTGCGGTTGTTGATCGCCGCGTTCCGGTTCACCAGCGCCCGCGCGAACAGCGGATGGGTCATCGACCGCACCTCGTGCTCGATGCGGAAGAGCGGCTTGTTCGTATCCAGGTCCACGATGTCGAGGAACCGGTACTGCCAGGGGTTGCTCTCCTCCGAGATCAGCCCGCGCTCCGCCAGCTTCGCATGCGGCCCGCCGAAATCGGCCAGGCTGATCTGGATGTGGTGGCCGTCGAATTCGGGCTGCTTCGCGTCCGTCTCCTTGAAGACCAGGTATTGGCCGTTGGCGACCAGCACCTTGGCCGACCCGCCCTCCGCCGTCGCCGGCGCGCCGAGCATCTCGCGGTAGAAGCGCGCGATGCCAGGAGTGGTGCCGGGGGCCACGTCGAACTCGACATAGGGCATGCCCAGCACCACGCGGCCGAAGCGCGCGGCGTCGGGCTCATGCACGCGGATGCGGTTGCCCCAGGGGCAGGTGGTCTCGACGCCGTCATTGGTCTCGGCGAAGGAATACTTCGTCCCCTCAAGCTCCTTCTTCGCGCGGTGCAGGCGCTCCAGAAGCTGGCGCTTGTCGGGCGTGATCAGGGCGGTGGTGCCGCGCAGGACTTCCGGCCCACCGGTGGGCAGGTGGAACTGGCTGATGCCGGCATTGGCCCACATGTTGTCCGTGCCGGTCATCAGGTAGGGGTCGCGCGTCAGGCCGAGCGCGCTGATGTAGTAGGCCGTGGCCTTCTGCTGGTCCGGCACGCGCACATTCACGTGCTGCAGCTCCACCACGTTGCCGAGCGATTCGGCGTGGCGGTCATAGGGGCAGTCGAGCCTCATCCCGTCCATGTCATGTCCTCCTGTACTGTGCCCTATCGCCGCACGCTTTTCGCAAGCTCGGCAAGCTCGCGGTTGAAGCGGGGCGCATCCTCCCAGAACGGCGCGTGGCCGGCATTGTCGTAGATCGACAGCTTCGCGTTCGGCACCACCGATGCGGTGTACCGCGCCATGGAGACGTCGACGATCCGGTCGTGCAGCCCGTGCGTGACCAGCACCGGGATCGCCAGCGCCTTCAGGCTCGCCTCGATGTCGAGCGGCCTTCCGCCGAGGCCGAGGCGCACATGCCGCGGCACCATCGCATTGAAGGCCAGCATCGTCTCGAAGTCCGAGGCGCTCGGCTGGATCTCGAAGCAGGCGCGCAGGAAGGCGATGGTGCTGTCGATCGCCGTCGCCATGTCGGCGCTGCCCGCCGCATTCGGCCCGATCAGCCGCGCCGCGCGCCCGAAGCGCGTGGGGTCGGAGACGGAGGCGGTGGCGCAGACCCAGTTCATCGCGCCGATCGCGCCCTGGCCATGGGCGTTCAGGTAGTCCCCCATGATGCGCCCGCCATAGGACCAGCCGACCACCACCGGCCGCTGCAGGCCGAGCGTGTCGATCACCGCCTTCACCTCATCGGCCCAGACCTTGCCGGGCTTGTAGAATTGGTCGCCCTCGGGCTTGGCGCTGTTGCCATGGCCGCGGATGTCGTAGGCGACCATGCGGAAGTCGCGCGCCAGGGCCGGGTCGCGGAGCTGCCGGTCCCAGGACAGCGCCGCCTGCATGTAGCCATGGATCAGCAGGATCGGCTGGCCCTGCGGGTTGCCGTACTCATAGGCGGCGATCTCGACCCCGTCGGGCGTGCGCACCGCGTGGCGGCGATAGGGCAGGGCCGGCGCCCCAGCGGGCAGGGCCGGGGCCTGGGCGAAGGCCGGGCGGGGCAGGGCGGCGATGCCGAGGCCCGCGGCCAGCAAGGCGCGACGATGCAGCATGACGACCCCTCCGCGTGCAGGCCGTGAACCGGACCTCTCCTGCGGGGCAAGGCTCGCATGGCCTGCCGCCCCCCGGCAAGGGAGGGGTCTGGCGGACGCTTTCCTGTTGAATCCGGCGCCGTGTCTCTCCACCCTCTCCGGCAACAAGCATCCCGGGAGGATCCGAATTGACCCTGCATCGCCGCGGCCTGCTGACGGCCGCCCTGGGCGCGTCCTTCGCCGCGCCCCGCCTCGGCCATGCGCAAGGCGCCGAGGGCTACCCCAACCGCCCCATCCGCGTCGTCATCGGCTTCCCCGCGGGCGGCGGCGTCGACACCATCGCCCGGCCGACCTTCGCCCGCCTCGCCGAGCGGATCGGCCAGCCCGTCGTCATCGACAATCGCGGCGGCAACAACGGCAACATCGCCATGGACCATGTCGCGAAATCGCCGCCGGACGGCTACACGCTGTTCTTCGGCAATGTCGGCAACTACACGACGCATGCGCTGTTCCCGAACCTGCCCTTCGACACGCTGCGCGACTTCGCCTTCGCCAACCAGGTGACCTTCGGCCCACTGGTCGTCGCGGTGCGGTCGGACTTCCCGGCGCAGACGCTGGGCGAGCTGATGAAGATGGCCAAGGACAAACCGGGCAGCCTGAATTTCGGCTCCGGCGGATCGGGCGGCGTGCCGCATTTCGCCTTCGAGCTCTGGGCCCGGCAGATGGGGCTCGACATCGTGCACGTGCCCTATCGTGGCAGCGGCCCGGCCTTCCAGGACCTGCTCGGCGGGCGGACGCAGCTGATGGTCGATGGCTACGGGCTGATGAAGGGCGGGCACGAGGCCGGGCGCGTGCGCATCCTCGCCATCACCTCGAAGCGGCGGCATCCGAACCTGCCCGACGTGCCGACGATGGAGGAGGCCGGCGTGCCGGGCTTCGAGTTCGTCTCCTGGAACGCGTTGTCGGCCCCGGCCGCGACGCCGCCCGCCATCGTCAGGAAGCTTGAGTCGGAGATGGGCTGGGTGTTGGAGAATACCGACCTGCCACAGGTGATCCTCTCCTTCGGGACCTTCCCGCAATTCGACACCGGCGCGAATGTCCGCGCCCGGCTGGAACGCGACCGCGTCACCTGGGCGCGCATCGCCAAGGAGGCGAATATCGTTGCGAACTGACCTGACCCGCCGCGCGCTCCTCGCGGCGCCGCTGCTCGCCCCCGCCTTGGCACGCGCGCAGGCCACGGACTACCCGACACGGCCCGTCCGCGTGCTGATCGGCTTCCCGCCGGGCGGCGGCGTCGACATCATCGCGCGGCTGCTGATGCCGAAGCTGCAGGAACGGCTGGGCCAGACCTTCCTGGTCGAGAACCGCGCCGGCGCCAACGGCAACATCGCCATGGATGCCGCGGTGAAGAGCCCCGCGGATGGCTACACGCTGTTCTACGGCAATGTCGGCAACCTCGCCGTGACCAACGCGCTGTACCATTCCCTCACCTTCGACACGCTGCGCGACTTCGCCCCCGTCGCGCAGAGCATGGAAAGCAGCCTGGTCATCGCGGTGACGGATGGCCTGCCGGTGCGGACGCTGGCGGAGCTGATCGCCTATGCGAAGGCCAATCCGGGGAAGCTGAATGCGGGATCGGCCGGTGCCGGCGGCCCCTCCCACCTCGCGCTGGAACTCTTCAAGCGCCAGACCGGCACGCAGATCGAGCACGTGCCCTATCGCGGCAGCGCGCCCGCGGTGCAGGACCTGGCGGGCGGGCGCATCCAGCTGCTGCTGGACGGCTACAGCCTGATGAGCGGCGCGGTGGAGGGCGGCAAGGCGCGGGTGTTGGCCGTCGCCGCCGCGGCGCGCCAGCCGATCCTGCCCAACGTGCCAACCACGGCGGAGGCCGGGCTGCCCGGCTTCGAGGCCGGAAGCTGGCACGCCCTGGTCGCGCCCACCGGCACGCCGGAGGCGGTGATCGCGAAGCTGGATGCGGCCATGCGCTGGGCGCTGACCGAGACCGACCTGCCCCGCGCCTTCGCCCAGCAGGGTGTGGCCGCCCGCTACCGCGACAGCGCCGCGACTCGCGCCTTCATCGCCGCCGAGCGCGCGCGCTGGACCGCGGTGGTGCAGGAGGCGGGGATCAAGGTGGAATAGCCGAAGCCCGCCTCCCTGGCCCTGGACGCCAGGGCGCGAAGCTGGTCTCATCGCGCCGCGAATTCGGGAGGAACAGGGTCCATGCAGTCACCCGTCAGCGGCGGGCGGCGCGGCGTCATCCTGGGCGCGGCGGCTCTCCTGGCCGCGCCCCGTACGCTGCGCGCGGACACCTGGCCCAGCCGCCCGGTGAAGCTGGTCGTCGGCTATCCCGCCGGCGGCTCCACCGACATCTGCGCCCGCATCATCGCCGAGGATTTCCGCACCCGCCTGCCCCAGCCCGTGCTGGTGGAGAACCGCACCGGCGCCAACGGTTCGCTCGGCGCCGCCTTCGTCGCCGCGGCGACGGATGGCCACACGCTGCTGATGAGCAACACCAGCACGATGACGGTGAACCACCTGATGTACCGCGACGCGCGCTACGTGCCGCTGCGCGACCTCATCCCCGTGGCCAGCATCACGATCAGCCCCTTCATCCTCTGCATCAACGCGAAGAACCCGCGCACCCAGGGCGTGCGCACGCTGCAGGACCTGGTCGCGCTGGCCAAGCGCCAGCCCGGCAAGCTCACCTACGGCTCCGCCGGCGTCGGCAACCTGCAGCACCTGAACACGGAGCTCTTCCTCCGCCAGGCCGGGATCGAGATGCTGCACGTGCCCTATCGCGGCTCCTCCGTCGCCACCAACGCGCTGGTCGCAGGCGACGTGGACCTCGTGATGGAGACGCCGACCACCGGCGGGCCACTGGTCGCCGCCGGCACCTTCGCCGCGCTCGCCTCCACCGGAGAGACGCGCTGGCGGGAGCTGCCCGATGTGCCGACGGTGAAGCAGTCCGGCTTCCCCGATTTCTCCGCGGTGTTCTGGAACGGCCTGGTCGTGCCGGCGAGCACGCCGGCCGAGATCGTGACGCGCCTCTACGGGCTGATGAAGCAAGCCGCGGAATCGCCCGCGGCGCGCACGCCCCTGCTGGCGCAGGGCGAGATCTTCGTCCTCGACCCGGCGCAATTCCGCGCCCGGATCGCCGAGGACATCGAACGCAACGCGGCCATCATCAAGGCCGCCGGGATCGAGATGCAGTAGCATGGACGAAGACAGCTTCGACTTCATCGTCTCCGGCGCGGGCTCGGCCGGTGCCGCCGTCGCGGCGCGCCTCAGCGAGAACGGCAAGTACAGCGTGCTGCTGCTGGAAGCCGGCCCGCCGGACCGCAACCCCTGGATCCACATCCCGCTCGGCTTCGCCAAGACCTATGTGAACCCCGACGTGAACTGGAAGTTCGAGAGCGCGCCGCACAAGCATCTCGGCGGTCGCACGATGTACGTGCCGCGCGGCAAGACGCTCGGCGGCACCAGCTCGATCAACGGCATGGTCTACATGCGCGGCCACGCCCGGGATTATGACGAATGGCGGCAGAAGGGTTGCACCGGCTGGGACTACGAATCGGTGCTGCCCTACTTCAAGAAGGCCGAGAACCAGAAGCGCGGGCCTGATGAATTCCACGGCGTCGGCGGGCCGCTGACCGTGTCCGACCAGCCCTTCGGCTCCGAGCTCTGCGAGGTGGTCCTCAAGGCCTGCGTTGAGGCCGGCATCCCGCGCACGCCCGACTTCAACGGCGCACAGCAGGAAGGCTGCGGCTACTACCAGACCACCACGTCGGATCGGCGTCGCTGGAGCACGGCGAAGGCCTATCTCGTCCCCGCCATGGGGCGGCCGAACCTCGAGATCCGCACGCTCTGCCAGGCAACGCGGCTGATCATCGAGGACGGGCGGGCGACGGGGATCGAATACCGCTCACCGCGGGGCATCGAGACGGCGCGGGCGCGGCGGGAGATCATCGTCTCCGGCGGCGCCTATGGCTCGCCGCATCTGCTGATGCTGTCGGGCCTCGGTCCCGCCGACCACCTGCAGGCGATGGGCGTTCCCGTGCTGCGCGACATGCCGGCGGTGGGGGCGAACCTGCACGACCACTTCGCCATCTACATGCAATGGCGCTGCACGAAGCCGATCACCTTCAACGACTTCGAGAAGTCCTGGCCGAAGAAGATCGCGGCGGCAATCCAGTACGGGCTGACGCGCGGCGGCATGATGGCGGTGAACGGCATCCGCGCCGGCGTCTTCACCCGCACCGATCCGCGCCTCGAGCGGCCGGACCTGCAGATCAACCTGCTGGAATGGACGACGAAGGAGCGCAGCGCGAAGGGCGTCATCCCGCACGACTTCCCGGGCTTCACGCTCTGCCCCGTGCACCTGACGCCGGATGGCCGCGGCACGGTGCGCCTCGCCTCGCCCGATCCGCTGGCGCAACCGGAGATCACCTTCGGCTTCCTCGGCAGCGAATACGACATGCGGGCGATGGTGGAGGGCGCGAAGATCGCGCGCCGCATCGCCGAGCAGCCGTCGCTGAAGCCCTATGTCGCGGCGGAGATCACGCCGGGCCCGGTGGCGTCCAGCGACCGGGAGCTCGAGCACTATGTCCGCAACTCCGGCCTGACCAACCACCACCCGGCGGGAAGCTGCGCGATGGGGCCGGGGACCAACACGGTCGTCGATCCGCGCCTCAAGGTGCATGGCATCGCCGGGCTGCGCGTGGCCGATGCCTCGATCATGCCCTCGGTCGTCGCCGGCAACACCAACGCGCCGTCGATCATGATCGGCGAGAAATGCGCGGCGATGGTGCTGGAGGACGCCGCCTGACGCGTCGGGAGGGGCGCTACCGCCCCGGCGGCAGCATCCCCGCCCGGCGCAGGTTCTCCCGCTCCACCGCCACCTGCGCCTTGGCCGCCGTCTCGAAGCCGGCGCTGTCGCGGTAGAGCCGCGGCATGTTGAAGCGCGCCATCACCGCGACCACCGCCGGGTCGTCCAGCGCGTCCTTGAAGGCATCGTGCAGGATCTTCACCACGCCCGGGTCCATCCCCTTCGGCCCGGCGATGCCGTAGGGCGAGTTCACCACGAGATCGAGCCCGACCTCGCGCAGCGTCGGGATCTCCGGGAAGCGCGCCATCCGCTCCGCGCCCCACACCACCAGCAGGCGGAACTGCCCGTCCTGGACTAGCTGTACCCAGCCGGACGCATCGGCCACCACCTCGATCTGCTTGCTCAGCAGGCCGGTATAGAGCTCGCCCCCACCGCGATAGGGGATGTGGGTGAACTCCGTCCCCGTGCGCTGCATGATCTCCAGCATCGCCATGTGCTGCGTGGAGTTGGGGCCGAGCGTGCCGTAGGTGATCTTCCCCGGGTTGCGCTTCGCGTCCGCCAGCAATTCCTGCCAGGTCTTCCAGGGCGAATCCGCGCGCACGACGAGGCCATGCACCGACCCGGTGAGCTGGATGATGAAGGTGAAGTCGACCATCGGGTCATAGGTCGGGCGCTCCGAGGCCAGCGCCACCCGGTAGGAGCCGGGATGCACCTGCGCCAGCAGGTAGCCGTCCGGCTTCTGGTCCTTCAGCGCCGCGGCGCCGAGGGAGCCGCTGGCGCCGGGCCGGTTCTCCGGCACCACGTTCTGGCCGAGCCGCTTGCCCGCCTGCTCCGCGATGACGCGCAGGAAGGCATCGGCCGAGGCGCCGGGCGGCCAGGGGATGACCAGGCGGATGGAATGGTCCGGGAAGCGGGGCTGCGCCAGGGCGGGCGTTGCCAGCAGCGCGGCGCCGCCAGCGAGGAGCGCACGGCGCGGCGTGCGGGACGGATCGGTCATGGGCATGGTTCCCGGCGGGGATGATGGGAACAGCGTTCCACGTGCATGCCGCTTCCGGCAAGCCGGCTGGCATCAGGCAACCTCACGCATCGGACCCCGCCTGCGCATCCTGCGGGCAGGGCCGCGTGAGTCACGCCGCGTCGTCGGGCACAAGCCAGCCGCGGTAGCGCACGATCGGGCCGAGCAGCGGCAGCGCCACGGGCACGTCGAAGGCGAAGCGCCCCGCTGCGTCCACGCCCTCCACGCTCGCGCTGCGCGGAGCCAGCGCGCGCGGGAGCGGCAGCGGCCCGAGCCGCCAGCCCACACAGCGCAGGGTCAGCCCATCCGCCCGCGGCTCCAGCGCCAGCCGCACGCGGAGCGGCCCGACCGCCTCCTCCACCACGTCCGGCGCGCGGGGGTGCAGGCGGCTGACCAGCGGCGGCGCATCGCCGAAGCGGCGCGTCCAGACTTCGCTGCCATCGGGCTCCGCGGTCATGGTGACGGCGAGGGGCACGCGGCCTGCGCGGCGCGGAAAGCGCACCAGGGCGGCGACCCAGCGGGCCAGCGCACCGCGCGCCGGCGCGACCTCCGCCTCCCCGCGCAGCATGCGGAAGCCCGGCCCATGCACCGCACGCAGCGGCGCCGGCAGGTGGGCGAGGCGCGACCCCAGGGCGGTCTCGAACAGCGGCACCATCCCCTGGCGGTCCGTCGTCGTCGAGATGCGCCAGGGCGCGAACTCCGCCGCGATGGCATCGAGGTCGAGTACCTCCGCCACCCCCGCGCCTGGCGCCACCCGCCCGGCTTCCAGCGCGCGCAGCATGGCCAGCGCCGGCAGGCTCGGGATCACCGGCCCGTCGCCGTCGCGCGCCACCAGCGACCAGCGCGCCCGCACCAGCCGCCCGTCCCCGTCGATGCCCTGCGCCAGCACCAGCATGCCGCCGCGATCGCTGCCGAGGCCGCGCAGCAGCCCCGCCAGCACCCGCACCGGCCCGGCCAGCGGCACCAGGCTGCGCAGCCAGCCCCAGCGCACCGCCAGGCTCGCCAGCCAGAGCCCGAGATGCAGCACGCCAAGCTGCAGCCCCGCGCGGAACACGGCGTGCTCCATCGCGGGCCGGTCAAGATCGGGCGTGTCGCAGAGCGCCAGCCAGCGCCGCCCGAGACCGGGCAGCACCGGCCGCGCCAGCATGCCCCAGCCGGGTCGGACCTGCGCCCGGCCCTGCAGGCGCAGCGGGATGGGCTGCCCGGCATAGGAGAGGATCGCCCGCACCACCGAAAGGCCCCGCGGCGCGCCGCGATTGCCGGGCGCGATCGCCACCTCGATCCGGTCGATGCGACGCCAGCCCCGCGTCAGCGCCGCCAGCGCGGCGCCCGAGAGCGCCGGCGTGGAACTCGCCCCTGTCAGCGCCGCGACGCCGGCCGCGCGCGCCGCAGCATCCAGCGCCGGCGTGGCGAAGTCCGCGACGAAGCCGCGCGCATCGGCGAGATCGGTGTAGTGCAGTCCGGCGGCGACGGCCGCCTCGGCCAGCCGCGCCTTGCCGCCCTGGAAGGGCCCCGCGGCATCGACCAGCGCGAAGCCGCCGAGCACGCACAGCTCGTCCGGCGTCGCCGCCCGCGCATCGAGCCGCGCCGCCAGCACGCGGGGCGCGCCGCCTAGCGCATCGGCCAGCGCCTGCGCGCGCGCCACGTCCCGCGCCGCGATGGTGATGGAAAGGGTGGTGCGCGCGACGATCTCATGCACCAGCCGCTCGCCGAAGACGCCGGTGCCGCCGACGACGATGATGCGGCGCGGCACGACGGCTCAGGTCAGTCCGCGTACTGGCCGGCGCCCTGGATGATCGGCCGCCACTTGGCGATGTCGGCCTGCCAGAAGGCCCGGTGCGCCGCCGGCGTCGCGCGGTCCTGCGCCACCGGCGCGGTGCCGAGTTCGGCGAAGCGGGCGATCAGCTTCTCGTCGCGCAGCGCCGCCTGCAGCGCCTTCGACAGCCGATCCACCACCGGCGCCGGCGTGCCCTTCGGCGCGTACAGGCCGTGCCAGACCGTCACCTGGAAGCCGGGCAGCCCGGCCTCCGCGCTGGTCGGCACATTGGGCAGGGAGGGGACGCGCTGCTCGGTGGTGACGGCGAAGACCTTCAGCGACCCGCTGTTGATCTGCTCGGTCGTGTTGGTGGTCTG
>JAIYAI010000469.1 GCA_027489135.1 Acetobacteraceae bacterium | reverse complement strand
GCCCGGCATCCGGGAGGAGCTCTACGACATGGCGCGCCGGCTGTGTTCCAGCGGCTTCTACGTGGTCCTGCCGAACCTCTACTACCGCGCCGGTCGCGACACGAAATACGGCCCCGGCGTGCTGACCAAGGGCGACCCCGAGCAGCTTCGCATGCGCGCCGTGCGCACGAAGATGACCATCCCGCCGGTGATGGAGGACGTCGCCGACATGCTGTCCTTCCTGGACACGCAGCGCGCCGCGAAGCCGGGGCCGGTGGGGACGCATGGCTACTGCATGTCCGGCCCCTATTCCCTGGCGGCGGCGGCGCGCTTCCCCGGCCGCATCCGCGCCGCGGCCAGCTTCTACGGCACCTGGCTGGTCAGCGACGCCGTCGAAAGCCCGCACCGCACGCTGGGCCAGGGCCTGGCGGAGCTGCACATCGCCTGCGCCGAGCATGACGAACTCGCGCCCATGCCGATGGTGCGCGAACTGGAAGGCCTGTTCCGGCGATCCGGCGCGCGCGGGGAGCTCGAAATCTACCCGCATGTCCACCACGGCTTCGCCTTCCCGCAGCGCTGGTGCTTCGACAAGCCGGCGGCGGAGCGGCATTGGGAGCGCCTGATCTCCCTCTACCAGCGGAATTTGTGATGCCCTCAGTCGCCGGACGGGCACATCCGCGCCCTTGGCTTTCGGCGCACTGGCGCCAGCGCGCAGAAGCGCGCTCGGCCCGCCATGCGGGCCGCCGATTCGTCTTCAATCTTTCTGCGGAAGGACCCACCCCATGATCAACGACACCACCATCGGCACCGGCGACGAGGCCGTCTCCGGCAAGCCCGTCTCCGTCCACTACACGGGCTGGCTCTTCGACGATTCGAAGGCCGACAAGCGCGGCCGCAAGTTCGACAGCTCCAAGGACCGCGGCGATCCGTTCCGCTTCATGCTCGGCGGCGGCATGGTGATCGAGGGCTGGGACAAGGGCGTGGTCGGCATGAAGGTCGGCGGCACGCGCGTGCTGACGATCCCGCCAGAGCTCGGCTATGGCGAATACGGCGCCGGCGGCGTCATCCCGCCCGGCGCGACGCTGGTCTTCGAGGTCGAACTCCTCGGCGTCGGCTGAATCGGTTGACGGTGACGGGGCGGGGGCTGCCCCCGCCCCGGCCGGCTCAGGCCACGGCGAGGGTCATCACCGCGCGGCAGCCCTCGGGCAGCGGCGCGGCGTGCCACGACTTGCCACCGTCCAGCGTGCCCCAGACCTCGCCCTTGCGCGTCGCGCCATAGACCACGCCGGCATCGCGCGCCGAGGGCGCCGCGCCCATCATCGTGCCGTTCGGCGTCAGTTGCGGGTCGATCCGCTCCCAGTTCTGCCCCACGTCGCGCGACCGCCAGATCGATCCGGTCTGGCCCGACGCGGCCGTCGACAGCGTCGCGTAGATCGTCTTCGGATCGAGCGGGCTGACACGGATGTCGCGGCCATAGGTGATCGGGCTCTTGTTGCGCATCTCGAGGTCCGTCCAGCGCGCGCCATGGTCGTCGCTGCGGAAGAGGCCCATGCGTACCGCGACGAAGGGCGTCTCCGGCGCCGCGGCCGAGATGGCGATGGCATGCGCGTCCAGCATGCCCTCGGCCTCGTGCTTGGTCAGGATCGCGCTCTTCAGCCGCGGCTCGCGCTCAGCCCAGCGGATCAGGTCGTCCGAGCAGTCGGTCCAGGTCGCGCCGCCATCGGTGCTGCGCATGACGCCGCGCACTTCCATCGCCGCGTAGATCTCGTCCGGGTTCGCGGGGTTGAAGGCGAAGCGCATCACGCGGTTCACGAAGGCGCCCATCTCCGCCGCATCGGGCAGGCGCGCGGTCGGCGCCTCCTTCCAGGTCTCGCCATTGTCCTCCGAGATGAAGACACCGAGCGGCGAGGTGCCGACATAGAGCTTGCGTGGGTTGGTGGGGTGCACGCCGATCGCCCAGACCTGCCGGTCCGTGCGCGGGAAGGCGAGCCGCGTCCAGGAGGCACCCGCATCGGTGCTGACATAGGGGCCTTCCTGCGTGCCGACGAAGACCCGGTCCGGGTCGTGCGGATCGACCATGACGCAGGGCACGTGGCAGTCCTCGGGCAGGCCGCGGGTCACGTGCTCCCATTCCCCGCCGCCGACCGGCATGCGGAAGACGCCGCCCAGCGTTCCCTCGGGCGAGGACATGTTGGCCCCACCGGGCCAGCGCACCACGCCGACGACGACATGTCCCTTGGACATCGGAGTTCCTCCTTGGCTGTTGGCCGGGATGCTAGTCCCCAGGCCGCCGCGGCGGCAACCACGTCTATTCCGGCTTCAGCCCTGCCAGCTGCACCGCGCGGCGGGTGCGCTCCAGGTCCTCGCGCAGGAAACGGCCGAAGGCCTCGGGCGCGGTCATCGCGGGCGGCACGATGTCGTTGCCCATCTCCGCCATGCGCGTGCGCAGGGCAGGCTCGGCGAGGCATTCGCGCAGTATCGCGGCGAGGCGCGCGACGACGGGCTCCGGTGTCCCGGCCGTGACGGACAGCCCGTTCCAGGTGAGGAAGACCGCCGCCTCCCAGCCGAGCTCCGCGACGCAGGGCAGGTCGGGCGCGATGGTGCTGCGCACCGCGCCGGTGCCGACGAGGAGCCGCGCCTTGCCCTCCCGCTCCAGCCGGAGGACGCTGCCAAGCTGGTCCATCACGCAGGTCACCGTGCCGGCCAGCAGGTCCGGCAGCATCGCCCCCGTGCCGCGATAGGGCACATGGGTGATGCCGGCGCCGGACGCGGCATCGAACAGCACCAGCGCAAGATGATTGGACGTGCCGATCCCGGCGGAGCCGCAGGTGACGCTGCCGGGGCGCGCCGTCGACAGCGCCACGAGGTCCTGGATGGTCCGCGCCGGATGATCGGTCCGCACCGCCAGCGCGAGCGGCAAGGTCAGGCACAGCCCGATGGGTGCGATCTGGCGGAAGGGATCGAAGCCGGGATTGGCCTGGGTGAGGACGTTACCCACGAGCGATCCGTTCGATCCCACCAGCAGCGCGTGGCCGTCGGGGCGCGCGTTCGCCACCTCGGCTGCGCCGATGCTGCCGCCGGCGCCGGCACGGTTCTCGACGACGACCGTCTGGCCGAGGCGCTGCGCCATCAGCGGCGCGAGCATCCGCCCGAAGAGATCGATGTTGCCACCGGGTGGGAAGGGCACGACCATCCGCAGCGCCCGGTCCGGCCAGGCTTGTGCGGCAGCGGGGCGGGCGAGCGGCGACAGCGCGGCAGCGCCCAAGAGGGCGCGGCGGACGAGCGGCATGATTGGTTTCCTCCCGGACCGCACCAGCATGCCGCGCGCGGCGGCGGGCCGCTACGCCTCCCCTTCCAGCCGGTCGATATCCTCCTCCGACAGGCCGAAATGGTGGCCGATCTCGTGCAGCAACACGTTGCGGACGATGCGGAACAGGTCCTCGCCGGTCTCGATC
>JAIYAI010000365.1 GCA_027489135.1 Acetobacteraceae bacterium | reverse complement strand
TAGCCAGGATCCCCGCCACGAAGGCGTCGAGGTCGCCGCCCGGGAACAGATGCCCCGGCAGGCCGGCCGCCGCCGCGGCGCCCATGTCGCTCTCCCGGTCGCCGATCAGGAAGGACCGCGACCGGGCGACCGGCCAGGCGTTGACGAGGTCCTCGATCATCCCTGGCGCCGGCTTGCGGCAGGCGCAGTGCCGCCGGTAGCGCGCCACGCTCGCCTCCGGGTGATGCGGGCAATAGGCGAAGTCGTCGATCCGTGCGCCCTGCTCGCCGAGGCGCGCACTCATCCAGGCATGCAGCGCGCGCACGCGGGCCTCGGTGAACATACCCCGCGCCACGCCGGACTGGTTGGTCACCACCAGCACCAGATGCCCGGCCTGGTTCAGCCGCCGCACCGCCGCCGCCGCGCCCGGCATCCAGCGCACCTCGGACGGTAGGTGGGGGTAGCCGGTATCCTCGATCAGCACCCCGTCGCGGTCGAGAAACGCCGCCGGACGCAGCGCGGCCTCAGGCAAGCGCTGCCTCCACCGCCGCGCAGTAGTGGTGGTAGAGGCAGAGATGCACCTCCTGGATCGCCGGCGTGAAGCGGCTGGGCACGGCGAAGAGGTAGTCGCACAGCGCGGCCATCTTCCCGCCCCCTTCCCCGGTCATGCCGATCGTGGTCATGCCGAAGCCCCGTGCCGCCTCCATCGCCGCCACCACGTTCTTCGAATTGCCGCTGGTCGAGAGGCCGAGCAGCACGCCGCCGCGGCGCCCATAGGCTTCGACCTGCCGCGCGAAGACGGTCTCGTAGGCGTAGTCGTTGCTCCAGGCCGTCAGCACGGCGGGGTTGGAGACCAGGCTGATCACCGGCAGGCCGCGCCGCTCCTTCAGGAAGCGCGCGACGAGTTCGCCGGCGATGTGCTCCGCATCCGCGGCCGAGCCGCCATTGCCGCAGATCAGCAGCGGCTTGTCCTCGGCCAGGGCGGCGGCGGTGGCGGCGACGGCGCGGTCCATCGTCGCGTCCAGCGCCAGCGCGCGCGTCGCGGCAATCAGCGCCTCGGCATTCGCCAGCCAGGTATCGAGGGTCATGATGGACATCCCGCAATGTGGCGCGCCGAAAGCAGATCGCCGGAAAGCGGGATCGCTTGGAGGCGTGAATCTGCGCCCAGATCAACAGGCCAGAGCGGCGTGCCGAACCGCAATTTCGGCAGGCCGCCCTAGCATCCGGAGGACCCGGTTGGCCAGCGTCGCGGTGCGCGGCTATGACCCGGACCTCTCCGAAGGGCGCCTTCCCGCATGGACCTGACCGACCTGCTCTCCGCCTTCGTCATGGGTCTGGTGGAGGGGCTCACCGAGTTCCTGCCCATCTCCTCGACCGGCCACCTGATCCTGCTGGGCGAGCTGATCGGCTTCGAGGGACCGCCCGGCAAGGCCTTCGAGATCTCCATCCAGCTCGGCGCCATCCTCGCGGTGATGCTGATCTACTTCCAGAAGCTGCTCGGCCTCGCCACGGGCATGTGGCGGGCGGGGCCGGAGCGCTTCTACGTCATCAACCTGGCGCTGGCCTTCATCCCGGCGATGGTCATCGGCCTGCTGTTCCACAAGACGATCACGGAGCTGCTGTTCAGCCCCTGGGTCGTCTCCATCGCGCTGATCCTCGGCGGCATCGCCATCATCCTGATCGAGCGCGCGCGGCCCGACCCCTCCATCCATTCGGTGCCGGAGATCGGGCCGCTGGCGGCGCTGCTGGTCGGCTGCGGCCAGGCGCTGGCGATGATCCCGGGCACCTCGCGCTCCGGCGCCACCATCATCACGGCCCTGCTGCTGGGGGTGGACCGCAAGACGGCCGCCGAGTTCAGCTTCGTGCTCGCCATTCCAACCATGCTGGCGGCCACCGCCTACAGCCTGCTGAAGGCGCGGAACGAGCTGGCGAGCGACGATCTCGGCCAGATCGCGGTGGGCTTCGTGACCGCCTTCGTGGTGGCCTTCTTCACCGTGCGCTGGGTGCTGTCCGTGATCGGGCGGATCGGCTTCACGCCCTTCGGCTGGTACCGGATCGCGGTTGGCAGCCTGATGCTGGCCTTCCTCATTCTGCGCTGAGTGCCCCCGGCTTGGGCGGAATGCCCAAGCGGCGACCAAAGACGGCATAACGCGCCGCTTTTCCGTGCGCGGGACGGGTTGTCGGGCCCCGCCGCGGTTTCATAGCCTGTCGGGAATGGATGCCGCCCCGGCCCTTGGCGGGCGCCTCGCCGCCCCGCCCCCGCTCGCGCTGCGGATCGCCCGCGGTGCGCTGGCGGCGCTGCGCCGGGTGGTGGATCTGGTGCTGATCCTGCTGCTGGCGGCGATGGTCGGGATCGTCTTCGCCCAGGTCGTCGCCCGCTACGTCTTCAACCACTCCTTCGCTGGCGCCGACGAGGCCGCGACCTTCGCGCAGATCTGGATGGTGCTGCTGGGCGCGGGCTACGCCATGCGCCAGCGCCTGCACGTCGCGATCGAGCTGGTGATCGAGCGCCTGCCGGAGCGGCTGGCGCGGCTGCTGCTGTTGCCGGTGGCGGGGCTCTGCCTCTGGTTCCTCTGGGTGGTCTTTGCCGGGGGCATGCAGTTGATGCAGGTGGGCGGCTGGCAAACCAGCCCCGGGCTGCAGCTTCCCATGGACATCCCCTACGCGATGATCCCGGTGGGGGCGGCCTATTTTGCGCTGGAGACGGCGCTGGCCTTCGGCGCGGCGATCTTGGGCTTCGAGAAGGTCACCACCGGCGGCGGCGTGAGGGTGGACTGATGGGATTGACCTTCTCCTCCTTCGCCCTGCTCCTGGTCGCCGGCGCGCCCATGGTCTTCGTGCTCGGCGTCGCCGCGGCGCTGACCCTGACCCTGGCCACGGAGGTGCCACTGGTCGTCGTGGCACAGCGGCTCTGGAACGGGCTCGACAGCTTCCCGCTGATGGCGATTCCCTTCTTCGTGCTGTCCGGCCTGATCATGGAGCATGGCGGCATCGCCCGCGCCATCGTCGGCCTGGCGACGGCGCTGGTCGGCTGGGTGCGCGGCAGCCTCTTCATGGTGGCGACCGTCACGTCCACCTTCCTGTCGGGCATCTCGGGCTCGGGCAGTGCGGACACCGCCGCCGTCTCCTCCATCCTGCTGCCGGAGATGCGGCGCCGCGGCTACGACGTCGACTATTCCATCGCCTGCGTCGCCGCGGCCGGGGCGCTTGGGCCGATCATCCCGCCCTCGATCATCATGGTCGTCCTCGCCATGGTCTGCGACCTCTCGGTGGGGGCGATGTTCCTCGGTGGGATCATCCCCGGGCTGATCGCCTCCGCCCTGCTGATGGTCACCCACTGGCTCTACGCCCGGCGGGAGCCGGAGCGGTACACGGACGCCGAGCCCTTCAGCGTCCCCCGCCTGCGCACCGCCTTCGTCCAGGCGCTGCCGGCGCTGGCGCTGCCCGTCATCATCGTCGGCGGCATCGTCGGCGGGGTGGTGACGCCGACCGAGGCCGGGGTGCTGGCCGTCGCCGCCGGCCTCGCCATCGACCTGCTGATCTACAAGCAGTTGAAGCTCAGCGCCCTGCCGGACCTGATGCTGCGCACCGTCGGCATCTCGGCCGCCGTCATGATCATCGTCGGCACGTCGTCCATCTTCTCCTGGCTGGTCGCCATCCAGGACGTGCCGCGGATGATCGCGGGCTGGTTCGACGCGGCGGGGGGCAGCCCGGTGCTCTTCCTGCTGATGGTCAACATCCTGATGCTCTTCGTCGGCATGTGCTTCGAGGAGATCTCGGCCCTGCTGATCCTGATGCCGGTGCTGATGCCGGTTGCCGTCCAGCTCGGCATCGACCCGCTGCATTTCGGCCTGGTGATGTCGATCAACCTCTCCATCGGCCTGGTCGCGCCGCCCTACGGGATATGCCTCTTCGTCGCCTGCACCGTGGCGCGACGACCCGTCGGCGCGGTGGCGCGGGTGATCTGGATTCCGCTGATCCCGCTGGTGATCGTGCTGATGCTCTGCACCTACGTGCCCTCGGTCGTGCTGTGGCTGCCGCGGGCCATCCTGTGACGGAAGGACCGGATCGATGACGCTCTCCCGCCGCGCCGTGCTGGGCGCGGGCCTTGCCCTACCCTGGGTCGCCCATCCGGCCCGCGCGCAGACCGTCACGCTGCGCAGCGCCCATACCAACGCGGTGGGAGAGGTGCAGGACGAGGGCCTGCGCTTCATGGACAAGCGCCTGCGCGAGATCACGGGAGACCGCCTCGGCCTGCAGATCTTCCCCAACGGCCAGCTCGGCAACGAGCTGCCGATGATCGAGGGCGTGGCGCTCGGCACCATCGACCTCGCGGTGCCCAGCCATGCCGCCTTCGCCAATTTCGTGAAGGACTACCAGCTCCTCGACATGCCCTTCCTGATCCGGGACTACGGGCATCTCGCGCGCGTCGCCGGCACGCCGGCCATCGCCCAGCTCGCCACCGCCGCGCAGGGCCGCGGCTTCCGGGTGCTCGGCCTCTATTCCTCGGGCGTGCGGCACCTGATGACCCGGGCGCCGGTGGCCGGCATGGCGGACCTCAAGGGCCGCAAGATCCGCACCCAGCAGAACCCGGTGCATGTCGCCGCCTTCAACGCCTTCGGCGCCAATGCGACGCCGCTGGCTTATGGGGAGCTCTATAGCGCGCTGCAGGTCGGCGTGGTGGACGGGGCGGAGGCCGCCTACACCAATTTCGTCGCGCAGAAATTCTACGAGGTCTGCAAGAACTGGACGACGGTGGGCTGGCTCAGCCTCACCGCGCCGGTGGTGCTCAGCGAGCGCAAGTTCCAGTCCCTCGCCCCCGATCTCCGCGCCGCGCTGATCCGCGCCGGCGAGGAAAGCGCAGTGTTCGAACGGCAGTTCGTGGTCGATTCCGAAGCCAAGCTGGTCGAGCAGGTGAAGGCCCAGGGCGTCACCATCGTCGATCCCGACAAGGCCCCCTTCATGGCAGCCGCCCGGCCGCTCTACGATCGCTTCCTGACCACGGATGCCGACAAGGCGCGCCTCAAGCTGATCCAGGAGACCGCGTGAGGTCCCCCAACCCTGGAAGGGAGTACGCGTGATGGCCACGGGACTCGTGCAATGGCGCGCCGCCGCGGCGCGCCGGGGCCTGAAGATCCGGGAGCTCGAGCCCGCGATCGGCGTCGAGATC
Organism: Acetobacteraceae bacterium; assembly: GCA_027489135.1. Lineage (GTDB taxonomy): Bacteria > Pseudomonadota > Alphaproteobacteria > Acetobacterales > Acetobacteraceae > JAIEOP01. The sequence goes on along the minus strand of JAIYAI010000365.1, from coordinate 6,146 downwards.
ATGGGCGTCGACCTCGCCGCGCCCGAGGACCCGGAGATCACCGCGATCCTGCGCGGCGCGGTGGTGGAACGCACCCTGCTGCTGGTGCGCGGCCAGACCCACCTGACGCCGGCGGGGTACCTGGCTTTCGCCCAGCGCTTCGGCAGCGCGATGGATCTGCACACGCGGCGTGACCTCTGCCTGAAGGACCACCACGAGATCTTCGTCGTCGGCAACGTGGTGGAGGAGGGCAAGGCGGTCGGCGCGCCCAAGGTCGGGCTGAACTGGCACACCGACCACTACCACCTGGAATGCGCCGGCCTCTTCACCTTCCTGCACGCGATCACCATCCCCCCCGTCGCCGGGGAGACGCGCTACGCCAATGGCATCGCCGCCTATGACGCGCTGCCGGAGGCAACCCGCGCCCGCATCGCCAGCCTGAAGGTGCTGCACAGCCGCGCGCGGCTCTACCGGGAGCTGTTTCCCGACGCGACGGAGGAACAGTGCCAGGCCGAGGCGAAGCTCTTCCCCGACGTGATCCACCCGCTGGTGCGCACGCACCCCGAATCTGGCCGGCGCGGCCTCTACCTCGGCGGCGAATGGGGATCGGAGATCATGGGCCTGCCAGCCGAGGAGTCGAAGGCGCTCTTCGCCGAGCTTCTGGTGCATATGACGCAGCCGGAATTCGTGCATGAGCACCACTGGCAGCCCGGCGACGTGCTGATGAGCGACAACCGCTGCAGCCTGCACCGCGCGACGGAGTGGGACGAGACGCAGTACCACCGCCGCCTGCACCGCATCATCCTGCTGGACGAGGTGCGGCCGAGCTGAGCGCCGGGGCGGGCGCCCCCACGTGACGCGTGACGATTGGATGGACCCCTGCCCGGCAATCCCTCCGCTGCGCAGCCCCTGCCGGGCGGTTCCCACCGCCGCAATCGGCAATAGTCTGCGCGCCGTGTCTGGCAGCGTGCGCACGGGTCCCATGCTCGAGAAAACGATCTTCGAAGGTGGCGACATCAGGCTGCGACTGATCGAGCCGCGCCCGCGCACCCTTGACCGGATCGTTGTCACCTTCCAGGCCCGCAATCCGAGCCAGACCATGAACCGGTCCGGCTTCGCCGAGGAGTTCCTGGCGAAGTACCGGATTCCAGCCCTCCATGTGACTGCTTCCCGCAACCACTGGTATCAGGTGCGGGAGATGGCGGTCGCGATGCGGCGCGCTGCCCGGATCGGCGAGGCCTACGGCCGTGTGATTACCTACGGCAGCAGCATGGGTGCGCATGCTGCGGTGGTGTTCTCGGGGGCGGTGAACGCCGATGCGGTGATCGCGTTGTCGCCGCTCTATTCGATCGATCCCAGGATCGTGCCACATGACCGCCGCTACCGGGTCGATGCGAAGGACATGCGGTTTCGATTCACGCCCGAAGAGGGCGCGCGGCGGGAGGCATCGGCCCACCTGTTCTTCGATCCCTGCTCGCTCGATGGATGGCATGCGCGCCGGATAGCGCCGCATTTCGACAGGTCGACCCTGGTCCCGGTTCCCTTCGCGGGGCACCCCTGCGGCAATCTGCTGTCGGAAGCCGGCGTGCTGTCCCGGACGATCCGCGACCTGATTGTCGGGGTGCCATTCGACGGACAAGGGTTCCGGACCGCGATCCGGGCAGCCCGCGCTGCTGCACCGAGCTATTGGGTGGGCAGAGCACGCGCGCTGCGGACCCGTTGTCCCGAGGGGGCGCTGGACGCCGCCCGATCGGCCGCCAGGCTCAAGCCCGGCAATCCTGTCCTCGTGCCGGCGCTCGGCGATGCCTTGAGTCATGCCGGCCGTCACGACGAAGCGACAGCGTTGCTGGCTGATCTGGTGCGCGCGCAGCCGCGCCAGGCCCGGTTCCACGCATCGCTGGCGCAGGCCTATCTGCGCGCCGGCCGGGTCAGGGCGGCGACCGATGCCCTGGAGGAAGCCATACGGCTCAACCCGGCGGATGCCGCACTCAGGCACCTGCGCGACACCTGGCGGGCGCGTCCCACGCGGACAGGCACGTCGCTAGAGACAGCGGGGCCCCTTGTGCAACGCCACACCTGACTGGGTCGGTCAGACCGGATGCCTGTCCCGGAAGCTCGGGATCGCGCGACGGATCAGACGGCTAGACCACGCTCCCCGGATCGCAATTCCCCCCGCAGACCAGCACGCCGACCCGCGCCCCGGCGGGTGGCCTCCAGGCGCCGCACAGCAGCGCCGCCAGCGCCGTCGCGCCGCCGGGTTCCGCGACCAGCCGGCATTCCTCCCACAGCAGGCGTTTCGCCGCGCGGATGGCGTCGTCCGGCACCAGCACGGCCTCGGCCACGTGGTCCCGCGCGACGGCGAACATCAGCCCGCCCACCTGCCGCGCGCCGAGGCTGTCCGCCGCCACCCCGCCGACCGGGGCGGGCACGGGCTTTCCCTCCCGCAGCGCCGTGGCGAGCGTCGGGCAGCCCTCCGGCTCCACGCTGACCACCTGCACCGTCGTGCCGGCGAACCAGGCGGCGATGCCGCCGATCAGCCCGCCGCCGCCCGTGGCCACCAGCAGGTGGGTCATCTCCGGCGCGTCGGTTTCGAACTCGGCGCCGACCGTGCCCTGGCCCTCCAGCACCTCGGCCTGGTCATAGGCATGGACCTGCAGCGCGCCGGTCTCCGCGGCGCGCGCCTCGCTGGCCTGCCGCGCCTGGTCGTAGGCCGCGCCGCCGACGACCAGCCTGGCGCCGTAGCCTTCGATGCGGGCCCGCTTGGCCGCGCCCGTGATCTCGGGGACGAAGATCTCCGCCGGCACGCCGAGCGCCCGCGCGGCGTAGGCCACTGCCGCGCCATGGTTGCCCCCCGAGGCGGCGATCACCCCCGCGGCCGGCAGCGTCCTCGCCGACAACATTCGGTTGAAGGCACCACGGGGCTTGAAGCTGCCGCTGGCCTGGAGGAGTTCCAGCTTCAGGATCAGCGGCCCGCCGCACCCTGGCAGGCCGCCCGGGAGACGGAGCACCGGCGTGTGCCGGACATGGGGCGCGATGCGGCGGGCGGCGGCGGCGATGGAGGCGCGGGTCGGGATCATGGTGGCGCGGACCCTGGCACCGGGGTCGGCGTGCCGCAATCGGCGCTCTGAAACCAATGCGGTGGCAGTGCAACCGGGGATCGCTTTTCGCGCTGCCGCATTTCTGCCATCCTGCACCCTCGTTGCGGATGCGCCCGGGATGCTCCTGCATGCGAGCTGCGCGGCCCTCGGGGGTGACGCCGTCATCCTCCTCGGCCCGCCGGGGAGCGGAAAGTCGGACCTTGTGCTGCGCCTGATCCAGGATCCTGCCTGGCGGCTGGTCGCCGATGACCAGGTCGCCCTGACCGCGGAGGCCGGCCGGTTGCTGGCCGCGCCGCCGCCGGGGCTGCGCGGCATGCTCGAAGTGCGCGGCCTGGGCATCCTGCGCGACCTGCCGGTGGCCGATGCGCCGACCCTGCGGCTGGCCGTGCACCTCGTCCCGCCCGAGGCGGTACCGCGGCTACCCGAACCGTCCGTCTGGGACGGCGCGGGCATCCCGCTGCCCAGCATCAGCCTCTGCGCACGGGAGGGCTCGGCCCCGGCGAAGCTGGCGATGGCCCTGGCCGTGGCGACGGGCCGCGCGCGCCTCGCCGCGGGCGGCCTCGCATGAACGCCCCGATCGCCCCCGCGACGCCCCGCCCCGTGGTCCTCGTCACCGGCCTCTCCGGTGCCGGCAAGGCCTCCATCCTCCGTGCGCTCGAGGACCTCGGCTACGAGACGGTGGACAACCCGCCGCTGCGGGTCATCGAGGAACTGGTCGGCGACGGGGAAGGCCCGATCGCCATCGGCCTCGATACCCGTACCCGCGGCTTCGACGGGCCGGAGGGGCTCGACACCCTCGCCCGCCTCCGCGCCCTGCCCGGTGCGGCCGTCACGCTGGTGTTCGCGACGGCCGAGGACGCCGTGCTGCTCCGCCGCTACACCGAGACGCGCCGCCGCCACCCCCTTGCCCCCGGCGGCTCGCTCGGCGGGCGGGTGGCAGACGGCATCGCCCGGGAACGGGCCCGGCTTGCCCCGGTGCAGGAGGAGGCCGACCTCGTCGTCGACACCTCCGACCTGCCGCTGCCGGACCTGCGGCGGCTGATCGAGGGACGGTTCCGCCAGGACCATGCCCCCGGCCTCGCGGTGCTGATCGAGAGCTTCGCCTTCCCCAAGGGCCTGCCGCGCCAGGCTGACCTGGTCTTCGACATGCGTTTCCTGCGCAACCCGCACTACGTCGCGGCGCTGCGGCCCGGCACCGGGCTCGACCCCGACGTCGCAGCCTATGTCGAGGCCGATCCGGATTTCCCCGTCTTCTGGCAGGGCTTGACCGGCTTCCTGGTGCCGCTGCTGCCGCGCTACGTGGCGGAGGGAAAGAAATACCTGACCATCGCCATCGGCTGCACGGGGGGGCGGCATCGCTCCGTCCTTGTGGCCGAGCGGCTGGGAGACTATTTGCGGCGTCTCGGCTGGCGGGCGGACGTCGCCCACCGTGAGCTGGCCGCCGGTGAACGCGATGGCGCCAAGGCCTCCCCCGGGGCCAGAACCGCCGAGGTCGAGGGTCGGGAGGCCCTGTCCAACCCCCCATGATCGGTCTCGTCCTGGTGACCCACGGCCGTCTGGCCGAGGAGCTGCGGCACGCCATGGAGCACGTGGTGGGCCCCCAGCGCGCCGTCGCCACCGTCTGCATCGGCCCCGATGACGACATGGAGCAGCGGCGGGAGCATATCCGCGGCTGCATCGCCGAGGTCGACCAGGGCGACGGCGTCGTCGTGCTGACCGACATCCTGGGCGGCACGCCGTCCAACCTGGCCATCTCGCTCTGCGACAAGCGCACGATCGACGTGATTGCCGGCGTGAACCTGCCGTTGCTGGTGAAGCTGGCGAAGATCCGCTCCGCCGAGCCGCTGGCCGAGGCCGTCACCCACGCCGCCGCGGCCGGGCGGAAATACATCGCCGCGGCGTCCGACATGCCCGGCCTCGCGCCCAAGCCGAACGGCAACGGAACGCAGGTGAACGGCAACGGCGGCCATCCGCCCGAACGGGTCAACGGCACGCCGCCCGGCGAGACGCCGCAGGGGAGAGCCTGATGAGCGACCTCGGTCCCGCGAACCAACCCGTGACGGCGGCCGAGAGCGCCTCCGACCTCGTCCTGCGCAAGACGCTGACCATCCGCAACAGCCGCGGCCTGCATGCGCGCGCCGCCGCCAAGCTGGTCACCCTCGCCGAGCAGTATTCCGCCTGCCTGAACGTGGTCCGCGACGGGCAGCGTGTGCCGGCCTGCTCCATCATGGGGCTGATGATGCTGGGCGCCGGCAAGGGCAGCGACATCACCATCGAGGCCGAGGGCTGGGACGCCCGCGAGGCGCTGGACGCCGTGGCTGGCCTCGTCGAGGCCGGCTTCCATGAAGACTGAGAAGGCCGAGCGCGGCATCGAGGCAAAGGGCGCGACCGACGCCGCGGCCCCCGCGACCCGCACGGCGAAGGCCGGGCCGAAGCGCCTGCGGACGGAGCAGATGTTCCGTGGCATCGCCGTCTCCTCCGGCGTTGCCATCGGCCCGATCTTCGACACCAACGAGGCGCCGGCCGAGGCGCCGCGCCGCACCATCCAGGAGGCACGGGTGGAGGCCGAGCGCCAAGCGCTGGCCAATGCCGTGGCGATGTCGCGCAAGCAGCTCGGCAAGCTGAAGAACCGCCTGGCCGTCCTGCCCGAGGAGGCGCAGGAGGAACTCGCGCCCCTGCTCGACGCCTACGTGATGATGCTGGGCAATTCCCGCCTGCTGCGCGGCGCCCGCAAGCGCATCGAGACCGAGCTGCTCTCCGCCGAGACCGCCGTGCATGACGAGGCCGAGGCGATCGCCGCGCTGATCCTGGCGAACAAGGACGACGACAAGCCGGGCCTGAAGCGCCGCGCCGACGAGGTGCGGGAGATCGCGCGCCGCCTGGTGCGCAACCTGACCGCCACCCCCTTCCGCAGCCTCAAGGGTGTGCCGGCCGGCGCCATCCTCGTCGCCGACGAACTCACCCCCGCCGATGCCGCGCTGCTGGAACCCGGCAAGATCGCCGCCGTCGCCACCGAGGAGGGCGGCGCCGATGGCCACACCGCCATCATGCTGCGGGCGCTGGGCATTC
>JAIYAI010000387.1 GCA_027489135.1 Acetobacteraceae bacterium | reverse complement strand
GCCTATCTGCGCGACCCGGACGGCAACAAGATCGTTGCGGTGCACCGGGGCGGCTGACGCACCAGGCTGCCGCCCGGGACGCATCCCGGGCGGCGGTCGCGTCAGCGACCCGCCTCCAACGCCTGCAGCACGGCATCGCCCATACCGGCGGTGTTGGTCGTGCCCTCCCCCGGCGCCGCGATGTCGGCGGTGCGTGCCCCCATCGCCAGCGCACCGGCCACCGCCGCTTCGAGCCGCGCGGCCTCCTCCGGCGCCCCGAAGGTCCAGCGCAGCATTTCCACCACCGACAGGATTGACCCGAGCGGGTTGGCGATGCCCTGCCCCGCGATATCGGGCGCCGAGCCATGGATCGGCTCGTACAACGCCTTGCGCCGTCCGTCCGGCCCGATGGCGCCAAGCGAGGCCGAGGGCAGCATGCCGAGCGAGCCCAGGATCGCGCCGGCGCAATCCGACAGCAGGTCGCCGAACAGGTTGTCGGTCACGATGACATCGAAGCGCCGCGGCGCGCGGGACAACTGCATGCCGCAATTGTCGGCCAGCATGTGCTCCAGCACCACGTCGCTGAACTCGGCGCGGTGCAGTTCCGTCACGATCTCGCGCCACATGGCGCCGGATTCCATGACGTTGCCCTTGTCCACGCTGGTCAGGTGGTTGCGTCGCGTGCGCGCCAGCTCGAAGCCGAAGCGCGCGACGCGGAGGATCTCCGCTTCGGTGTAGGTGTGCGTGTTGACGCCGCGGCGCGTGCCGTCGGGCAGGCGCTCCACCCCGCGCGGCGTGCCGAAATACATCCCCGCCGTCAGTTCGCGGATGATGACGAAATCCACGCCCTCCGTGATGCGCGGCTTGTAGGGGCTCGCCTCGCTCAGCGCCGGCAGCATCTTGATCGGCCGCAGGTTGGCGAAGAGATCGAGCGACTTCCGCATCCTGAGCAGCGAGCCCTTGCGCCGCTCCTCCGCCGGGATCTTCGCCTGGTCCAGCGAGTCCACGGAGCCGAAGAGGATGGCGTCGGCGGAGTTGATCCGCTCCCACGTCTCGTCCGGCATCAGCGTGCCGTGCTTCTGCCAGTTGCTGCCGCCGAAGCTGCGCTCGGTCAGCGTGGCGGGGAGCTTGCGGCGATCGGCAAACCATTCCAGCACGCGCACGGCCTGGGCCGTGACCTCGGGCCCCACCCCGTCGCCGGGCAGGACCAGGACGTCCATCTCGTTCATGCTCATGGTGCGACGCTCTCCCAGGCCCAGGGCCGTGCTTGCTTGTCGCGCGCCTGCCAGGCGGCGATCTCCTCGGCGCGCTTCTTCGTCAGGGCGATCTCGTCCAGCCCCTCGATCAGGGCGGATTTCTTGCGCGCGTCGACCGCGAAGGGAATCGCCTCGCCACGCGGGGTCACCACCACCTGGCGCTCCAGGTCCACGGTGACGCGGGCATTGCCGGGGCTTTCCTCGACCTCCGCGGCGATGCGGCGGATCGCGTCCTCCGGCAGGCGCACCGGCAGCACGCCGTTCTGGAAGCAGTTGTTGAAGAAGATGTCGCCGAAGCTGGGCGCGATCACGCAGCGCACGCCGATGCCTTGCAGCGTCCAGACCGCACCCTCGCGCGAACTGCCGCAGCCGAAATTCTCGCCCGCCAGCAGGATGGGCGCACCCTTGTACGCCGCACGGGCCAGCGGCCAGTCCGGGTGGTCGCGGAAGCGTTCGAAGGCGTGCTGGCCCAGCCCCTGGCGCGTCGCGCCGACCAGATGCTGGATCGGGATGATCATGTCGGTGACGATATTCGCGCGCAGCAGCGGCGCGGCGACGCCGGTCAGCGTGGTGAAGGGGTCCATCAGAAGGCCCTCACATCGGTGATCGCGCCGGTCAGCGCCGCCGCGGCGGCCATGGCGGGGCTGGCGAGATGCGTCCGCGCCCCTGTCCCCTGCCGGCCGACGAAGTTGCGGTTGCTGGTCGAGACGCAGCGCGCGCCGGGCGGCACCGCTTCCCCATTCGCGGCGACGCACAGGGCACAGCCCGGCTCCCGCCACTCGAAGCCGGCGTCCAGGAAGCGGCGATGCAGTCCCTCGGCCTCGGCCTCCCGCTTCACGATTTCCGATCCCGGCACCACCCAGGCCGTCACCCCCGGCGCCACTTTCGCGCCGGGCCGCAGCAGCACCGCCGCATCGCGGAGGTCCGAGATCCGGGAGTTGGTGCAGGATCCGATGAAGACCCAGTCCACCTTCGTGCCCGCGATCGGCCGGCCCGGCTCCAGCCCCATGTAGTCCAGCGCGGCGCGGTCGCCCGGCGTCGCCGGCGCGGGGATGGTGGCGGTGACGGGCAGCACCTGCTCGGGGCTCGTCCCCCAGGTGATCTGCGGCGCGATGGTGGCGGCGTCGATCGCGTGCTCCGCATCGAAGCGCGCGCCGACATCGCTGCGCAGGCCCTGCCAGTCGCGCAGCGCCGCGTCCCAATGCGCGCCCTTCGGCGCGAAGCGACGGCCGGCGAGCCACTGGAACACCGTCTCGTCCGGCGCCACGAAGCCCATCTTGGCGCCCATCTCGATCGAGAGGTTGCAGAGCGTCAGTCGCGCCTCGACACCGAGCGCCCGCACCGCGCTGCCCGCGTATTCCACCGCGTAGCCCGTGCCGCCCGCGGTGCCGAGCTTGCCGATGGCGGCCAGGATCATGTCCTTCGCGGTCACACCCTTCGGCAGCACGCCTTCATAGGTCAGCCGCATCGCGCGTGGCTTGCGCTGCATCAGGGTCTGCGTCGCCAGCACATGGGTCAGTTCCGAGGCACCGATGCCGAAGGCCAGCGCGCCGACCCCGCCATTGGTGCAGGTGTGGCTGTCGCCGCAGACCAGCGTGACGCCGGGCAGCACGATGCCGAGTTCCGGCCCCATCACATGCACGATGCCATGCCCGGGCTGCCCGAGATCGAAGAGGCGCACCCCCGTCTCCTTCGCCCGCTGCCGCAGGCCGGCAATGGGCCGGGCGCCACCGGCGAAGGTCTCCGAGGTCCGGCCGGGCGCGGAGGAAACGGCATGGTCCGGCGTGGCGAAGACCAGGTCGGGCCGGGCCACGGCATGTCCCTTCTCCCCCACCTCGGTCAGCGCCCGCGCGCCCGACAGATCGTGCAGCAGCACCCGGTCGATATGCAGCAGCGACCAGCCCTCGCCGAGATCGGCGACGACATGCGGGTCCCATAGCCTGTCCAGAAGCGTCGCCATGCACGCCCTCCCTCTGGCGCAAAGACGGGGCCGGAACCGCCGATCCGTCAAGCCGGTGCCTTGCACGCCCCGCCACATGGGCGCACCCTTCCGGCGCTGGACGGACGCAGAAGGAGAGACGCCGATGGTGGACCTGATCATCACCGGGGATTGCGTGGTCACGCCCAGCAGCATCGGCCCGGCCGATGTCGCGGTGGCCGGCGGCAAGGTCGTCGCGGTGGCGGCGCCCGGCAGCTTCCCGATCTCGGCCAGTGCGCGGCTGATCGACGCCCGCGGCAAGATCGTCATGCCGGGCGGCATCGACCCGCATACCCATTGCCTCTGGCCGACCTACGGACCGGCCGGGAAGATCGAATACACCAAGGGCCCGAGCGTGGTCGGCATGGCCGCACTGCATGGCGGCACCACCACAATCATCGACTTCACCCGCTGGATGCACGGCAAGACCGTGCAGGGCGCCATCGAGGAGCGCATGGCGGACTGGACGGCCGATGGCAGCCCCTGCGACTGGGCGCTGCACACCATGATCGAGGGTGATCTGCCACCCGAAATTCCTGCCCAGATCGGCGAATCGATCGAGGCCGGCCATGCCTCGGTGAAGATCTTCACCACCGACATCACGCCCAGCCGCAAGGGCCGCATGGTCGATTTCGGCGACATCTGGGAGACCTTCCAGGTGCTGTCGAAGAAGGGCGGCCTCGGGGTCATCCATTCGGAAGACAACGACATCGTCATGCACATGTACGCGAAGCTGTTCCGCGAGGGACGCGTCGGCTTCGAGAACCTGGCCGAGGTGCACAACCAGCTTTCCGAGGACGTGTCCTTCCGCCGCGTCATCCGCCTGGCGGAACTGGTGCCCGGCACCGCGCTCTACATGCTGCACGTCTCGGCCGGCGGCGGCGTGAAGGCGATCCGCGAGGCCCGCGCGCGCGGCGTGCCAATCTATGGCGAGAGCCTGCACCAGTACATGCTGTACACGCAGGAGGACTACAAGCGACCCAATGGCCAGATCTACCACACCTACCCCTCGCTGAAGACGCAGGAGGACCAGGACGAGCTCTGGCGCGGCGCGAAGGACGGCACCATCGCCTGCGTCGCCACCGACGAGCTCTGCTGCAACCTCTCGGTCAAGGTGCAGGGCAAGCAGATCGACGACACCACGGGCGGCAACTCGGGCGTCGAGCCGCGCGTCGCCATCATGTATTCCGAGATGGTCGGCAAGCGCGGCTTCACGCTGCGGCAGTTCGTGGACCGCGTCAGCACCAACGCCGCGAAGATCATGGGCATGTATCCCCGCAAGGGCGCCATTGCGGCGGGGTCGGATGCCGATATCGTCCTGCTCGACCCCGCGCTGAAGCGCACCGTCAAGGCGCAGGAGATGCACGAGGCCGACTACTCGCCCTGGGAAGGCCGCGAGGTGAATGCCTGGCCGTCCATGACCATCCTGCGCGGCAAGGTGGTGGTGGAGAACGGCAAATTCGTCGGCGACGCCCGCGGCGGCGAATGGATCAGCCGCAAGGTGCCGGACGAGATCCGCAACCGCCCCGTCGAGACGGCGTGACGCCACCGGAACTGCGGAACCTCCTCGTCGACAGCATCGCGGTCTGGGACGTCGCGGGGGCGAAGGTCGCGCTGGCTAATGACGGCGTCGCGGTCACGGCGGCGGATGGCTTGGTGCTGCGCATCCTGCCCGCCGCGGCCGCGGACGCGCCTTTGCGCTGGTGGATGGAACGGCCCGGCCAGCGCCGGCCCTATACCGGCATGACCGGCCTGCTGCGCGGCCTGCGCAACGCGCTCGGCGCTGGGGATGGCCTGCCCTCGCGCCTCAGAGGCGCGCCGGGATGACGGAGCGCATGCCGGTCTCCGTCGTCACCGGCTTCCTCGGCGCGGGCAAGACAACGCTGCTGAAACGCGTGCTGCGCGACCCGGCCTGGGCCGACAGCGCCGTCGTCATCAACGAGTACGGCGAGGTTCCGCTGGACCACGACCTGGTCGCGGCGGGGGACGAGACCTTCCTCTCCGTCGCCACGGGCTGCCTCTGCTGCGTCGTGCGCAGCGACCTGACGCAGACGCTGCTGGACCTGCATCGCCGCCGCGCCGCCGGCGAGGTGCCTCCCTACGCCCGGGTGCTGATCGAGACCTCGGGCCTCGCCGACCCCGCCCCGGTGCTGCACGCGCTGATGCTGGAAGCGGCGATGACGGACACGCATCGGCTGCAATCCGTCGCCACGCTGGTCGATGCGCAGCACGGCCTGGATGCGCTGGACCGCCATCCGGAGGCGCAGCGCCAGGCCATGCTGGCGGACCGGTTGCTGCTGACCAAGTCGGACCTCGCGCCCGATACCTCGGGGCTGGAGGTGCGCCTGCGCGGGCTGAACCCCGCCGCCCCGATCCGCGCCGCCGTCCAGGGCGCGGTGCCGCCGGACTGGATCTTCGCGCCGGGCCAGCATGCCACCGAACCGGCGGCCCTGGCGGCCTGGCTCGAGGACGCCGGCACCGCCGCACGCCACACGGAGGGTGTCGCCACCATCGTGATCGAGCGCGAGGCCCCGATCCCGGCCATGGCACTCACGCTCTGGATGCAGGCGCTGGCCGAGCATGCGGGGCCGAAGCTGCTGCGGGTGAAGGGCCTGGTCGCCATCACGGAGGCTGGCGCGGACCGCCCCGCCGCGATCCACGCCATCCAGCACGTGGTGCATCCGCTGGAATGGCTTGATGCCTGGCCATCCGCGGACCGGCGCGGCCGCGTGGTGCTGATCGGCCAGGGCCTGCCGCGCCACTGGCCGGCGCGTCTGCTCGCAGCGATCGAGGACGAGGTGGTCAGCGCGTCTCGCTGAGCGGATCGTTGGAAGGCCGCAGGCCCGGAGGCGCGAATCCGCTCGCCAGGAAGGTCAGGGGCGCCCTCAAGGCGCCCCGAGCGCTTCAGCGACGATCGCACTATCCGCCGTCGCCGCGAAGCCCGGCTTCCGGGTGATGGCGCCGGCGGTGAACATCGCGGTTTCGAGGCGGGTGAACGCTTCCTCCGGATAGAAGGGGTCCTTCGTCCACAGCCCCTGCGCCTGGTAGCGCGTGAAGACCTGCGTCAGCAGCGGCACCGGCAGGTCCGGGAAATAGGGCGCGACGGTCTCGGCCAGCGCTGCGGGCGGGTTCTCCGCCACCCAGGCCAGCGTCTTCGCCAGGCCGCGCAGCATCGCCTTGAACTCGGTGCGGTGGGACTGCAGGTTCGCCACCGTCGTCGTGAAGGTGGTGTAGGCGGTCGGGCCCCGGCTGGCCGCCACATGCCAGACATGCGCGCGGCCCTCGCCGGTCAGCTTGCTGACCAGCGGTTCGAAGACCTGCGCGACGTCGAGGGTTCCATTCGCCACCGCCTCCGCATTCTCGACCATGCTGCGATCCGTCACGCGCTTGACCGTCGTCGGATCGAGACCCGCGAGCCGGACATCGTGCTGCAGAGTCCACCAGGGCGTCGGCACTTCGGACACCGTGCCAAGCGTCATCGTCGCCAGATCCGTCAGCTTGAAGCCAGGGTTCGGCGTGCGGCCGATCAGGAAGAAGGGATCGCCCATCACCACCGCGCCGAAATTGCGCAGCGGCGAGGCCGGGTCGGCCTCATGCGCCAGCAGGATGCGCATCGGACCGCCCCAGGCAAGGTCGGCCTCGCCCTCCAGCACAGCATCCTTGGCCAGGGACGGCACGGTGCCATCGCGCAAGGTCACCTCCACGCCCTGCTCCGCATAGGCGCCGCGGGCCAGGGCCGCATAGAAGGGCGCGTAGAACACCGCGCGGAACGGCTCTTGCAGGGTGATCGGTCGCATCGATGTCTCCGGCGGGGCTGGACGCGCCGGCAGCGTCGCGCAATTTGCGCCCCACGCCAAATCGCCCCGCCGGAGGGACCTTCATGCTCAGCCGCCGCCTGCTGCTCGCCGCCCCTGCCCTCTTGCCGCTGCCCGCCCTGGCGCAGTCCGGATATCCGGACCGGCCGATCCGCATGATCATCCCCGTCGGCGTCGCCGGCGTGACGGACCTGGTGGGCCGCATCCTGGCCGAGGCGATGGGCCAGATCCTCGGCAAGCCGGTGATCCCGGAGAACATCGTCGGCGCCGGCAGCACCGTGGGCGCGCAGGCCTTCCAGCGCACCGCAGCGGACGGCTACACGATCTACATCGGCACCAACAACCACCCCGTGATGAAGGCGCTCTACCCCGCCTTTCCCTTCGATCCGGTGACCGATTTCGTGCCGGTCTGCCTGGTCGGCCGCCAGCCCTTCATCCTGGCGGTGAATCCATCCTTGCCGATCAACGATGTTGCCGCGCTGCTGGCCTGGCTCAGGAAGGAGGGGGCTGCGGCCAACTACGGCTCCGCCAATCCGGGCGCGACGAACCACATGGCGGGCGAGTTGCTGAAGCAGTTGACGCGCACGGATTTCACCATCGTGCCCTACCGCACGGCGGCGAATGCCGTGCAGGACCTGGTCGCGGGCCGGATGCAGGTTTCGATCGACAGTCCGTCGATGATGGCGCCGCTGATGGCCGATGGGCGGCTGCGCGCGCTCGCGGTCAGCAGCGCCACTCGGTCGGAGCAGTTCCCGTCCCTTCCCGCCCTCGCCGAGGCTGGTGTGGCCGGCTACGACCTTACCGCCTGGCAGGTGCTCTTCGTGAAGCCCGGCACGCCGCCCGAGATCGCGACACGGATCGAGCAGGCCGCGCGCCAGGCGGTGGCCGATCCGGCGGTCAAGGCGAAGCTTCTCGCCGTGAAGGTGGAGACCTGGCCGGACAGCTCCCCGGCCGCCGCGGCGGCGCATGTGCGGGCCGAGGTCGCGCGCTGGACCGCCATCGCGGCCGCCATCCAGCCGAGCGGCTGACGCTTGCCGGGCCGCGTCCCGGATGGTCAATTGCCGCCCCCGGGAGGACCCATGACCGACATCGCGAAGCTGTTCTCGTTGGAGGGCAGCGTGGCCCTCGTTACCGGCGCCTCGGGCGGGCTCGGGGCACATTTCGCCCGCGTGCTGCACGGCGCCGGCGCGAAGGTGGTGCTGGCCGCGCGGCGGGCCGATGCCCTGGCGGCGCTGGCGGCCGAACTCGGCCCGCGTGCGGCGGAGGTGCCGCTGAACGTGACGGAGGGCGAGACCGTCGCCGCCGCCTTCACCGCGGCCGAGGCCGCCTTCGGCGCGCCGTGCGACATCGTCGTCAACAATGCCGGCGTGGCCGTGACGCGCCCCATCCTGCAGCAGACGGAGGAGGACTGGGACAGCGTGCTGGACGTGAACCTGCGCGGCTGCTTCCTGGTGGCCACCGAGGGCGCGCGGCGGCTGGTGGCGGCAAAGCGCGGCGGGTCGATCGTCAACATTGCCTCGATCGGAGGCCTGCGCATCCTGCAGGGGGTGGCGGGCTACACCGCCTCCAAGGCCGGGCTGGTGCAGCTCACGAAGCAGCTCGCGGTGGAACTGGCGCGCCATTCCATCCGCGTGAACGCGCTCTGCCCCGGCTACATCGAGACGCCGATCAACCGCGAATTCTTCGCCTCCGAGCCCGGACAAGCCGTGATCAAGCGCGTGCCGCAGCGCCGCCTCGGCCAGCCCGAGGACCTCACCGGGTCGCTGCTGCTTCTGGCCTCCGCCGCCGGCGCGCACATGACCGGCACGACCGTCGTCGTCGATGGCGGCCATTCCACGAACGCACTCTAGGACCGAACCGATGGATTTCGCCCTGTCGCCCGAGGTGGATGCGATCCGCCTCAAGATCCGCGCCTTCGTCGAGGAGAAACTGATCCCGCTGGAATCCGACCCGGCCAGCTTCGATGAGCACGAGAACATCGCCAAGCCGCTGCTGGAGAAGGTCCGCGCCGAGGCCAAGGCCCAGGGCCTCTGGGCGCTGCAGATGCCGAAGGAGCGCGGCGGCGGCGGGCTGCCGATGACCGGCCTCGCCGCCTGCTACGAGGAGATGAACCGCTCCATATTCGGTCCCGTGGTCTTCCACGGCGCGGCGCCGGATGACGGCAACATGCGCATTCTCTCGATGGTCGCCACCGAGAAGCAGAAGGATCGCTGGCTGCAGCCCATCATCGACGGCAAGCTGCAGTCGAGCTTCGTCATGACCGAGCCCGATGGCTGCGGCAGCGACCCGTCCCTGACCTACACGCGGGCGACGCGGAAGGGCAACGACCGCTGGGTAATCCACGGCCGCAAGCACTTCATCACCGGCGCGGCGGAGGCCAAGCACTTCATCCTCATGGCGCGCACCTCCGACGACGACCGCGAGGGGCTGACCGCCTTCCTCTTCCATGCCGACCAGCCCGGCTGGCGCATCACCCGCCGCATCCCGATCATGGGCCCGGAGGAGCATGGCGGGCATTGCGAGCTGGAATTCGACGGGCTCGAGATCCCCGACGAGGACGTGCTGATGAAGGTCGGCGACGGGCTGCGGGTCACGCAGATCCGCCTCGGGCCCGCTCGCCTGACGCACTGCATGCGCTGGGGCGGCATGGGGCGCCGCGCGCTGGAGATCGCCATGGCGCGGATCGAGCAACGCATGTCCTTCGGCACCAAGCTGGCGGACAAGGAGAGCGTGCAGCAGATGGTCGCCGAAGCCGCGATGCAACTCGACATCGGGCGGCTGCTGACCATGCGCGCGGCCTGGCTGCTGGACCAGGGCAGCCTTGCGCGCAAGGAGATCTCCATGGCGAAGATCGTCTGCGCCGATGCGCTGCACCGCGCGACCGACACCGCCCTGCAGCTTCTCGGCGCGAAGGGCTATTCGAAGGACACGCCGGTGGAGTGGATGTACCGCTACGCCCGTCAGGCCCGGCTGGTCGATGGCGCGTCGGAGGTGCATCGGATGGTGCTGGCGAACTTCCTGCGCCGCCAGGGCAAGCACTTCTTCGAATGGGGCGTCTACGGGAAGGGCTGACACGGCCCGATGATCGGAGCGCCGCAGGGCGCGGAGATCTGAATCGGCCCGCCAGGAGAAAGACCATGGACGGCATGGATACTCTGCCGAAGCTGCCGGCGAACCACGTCCCGCTCTCGCCCGTTTCCTTCCTGAAGCGGGCGGCGCAGATCTACGCGAACCGCGTCGCCGTGATCCACGGGCGTCGGCGCTTCACCTATGGGGAGATGGGCCGGCGCTGCCGGCGCCTTGCCTCGGCGCTGGTGCGGGCGGGTGTGCAGCCCGGCGACACGGTGGCGATCCTGGCGCCGAACACGCCGGAAATGCTGGAGGCGCATTACGGCGTGCCGATGGCCGGCGGCGTGCTCTGCACCGTCAACATCCGCCTCGATGCGCCAGCCGTCGCCTTCATCCTCCGCCACTCAGGCGCCAAGGTCTTCCTGGTCGATCGCGAATGGGCTGACATCGCGACCGCGGCGCTGGCGGAGATTCCGGAGCCGCCGCTGGTCATCGGCATCAACGACCCGGAGGCCATGGGCGGCACCGACATCGGGACCCAGGACTACGAGGCCTTCCTCACCACGGGCGACGAGGCCGCGCCGACCTACACGCCGCGGGACGAGTGGGAGGCTATCTCGCTTTCCTACACCTCCGGCACCACGGGCGATCCGAAGGGCGTCGTCGCCCATCATCGCGGTGCCTATCTCAACGCCTGCGCCAATGCGCTCGCCTTCGAACTCAGCCCGCGCAGCGTCTATCTCTGGACACTGCCGATGTTCCATTGCAACGGCTGGACCTATACCTGGGCCGTCACGCTGCAGGGCGGCACGCATGTCTGTCTGCGCCGCGTGGAATCTGCTGCCATCTTCGCCGCCATCGCGGACCACGGCGTCACCCACATGTGCGCCGCGCCCGTCGTGCTGACCATGCTGATCCACGCGCCGGAGGATCAGCGCCGCGCCTTCGACCAACAGGTGAAGATCGCGACTGGCGGCGCCGCGCCCCCTTCCACCGTCATCGCGCGGATGGAGGCGATGGGCTTCGCGGTGACGCATCTCTATGGCCTGACCGAATGCTACGGCCCCGCCACCATCTGCCTCTGGCAGCCCGGGCTCGACGAGATGCCGCTGGCCGAGAAGTCCGCCTTCATGGCGCGCCAGGGCGTCAACCATCCGCTGCTGGAGGACGCGACCGTCCTCGACCCCGGCACGATGCAGCCCGTCCCGAATGATGGCGAGACGATCGGCGAGATCATGCTGCGCGGCAACACGGTGATGAAGGGCTACCTGCGCAACCCGAAGGCCACCGACGCCGCCTTCGCCGGCGGCTGGTTCCACACCGGCGATCTCGGCGTGACCCACCCCGACGGCTACATCGAGGTGAAGGATCGTGCCAAGGACATCGTCATCAGCGGCGGCGAGAACATCTCCTCGCTGGAGGTGGAGGAGGTGCTCTACGCCCACCCTGCCATCATGGAAGCCGCCGTCGTCGCCGAGCCCGACGAGAAATGGGGCGAGGTGCCGCACGCCTTCGTCACCCCCGCCCCGGGCGTGACACCGCCGACGGAGGCCGAGGTCATCGCCTGGTGCCGCGGCCGCATGGCGCATTTCAAGGCACCGAAGCGCGTCACCTTCGGCCCGCTGCCGAAGACCAGCACCGGCAAGATCCAGAAATTCGAGCTGCGCCAGCGGCTCCAGGGAGGTTCATGATGCAGCGTCGTCACCTGCTGGCCGCGGCGCCTGCCGCGCTGCTGGCCCGCCCCGCACGCGCCCAGGGATGGCAGCCGGAACGGCCGATCCGCGTCTTGGTCCCCTATACACCCGGCGCCATCAACGACCTGCTCGCCCGCTTCATCGCCGAGGGCATGCAGGCGCAATTCGGTCAGCAGGGCCTGGTGGAGAACCGGCCCGGCGCCAGCGGCAGCCTGGCCATCGCTGCGGTGGCGAATGCGCCCCCGGACGGGCTGCTGATCTCGGTCGCCAATACCGCGAACCTGACGATGAACCCCTTCCTCTTCGCCAATACCGGGTATGACTCGACCAAGGACATCACCCCGCTCGCCGTCGTCGCCCGGGTGATGAATGCGCTGGTCGTGCGCGCCGATGGGCCGCGCGACGTGCAGACGCTGATCGCGGAGGCGAAGCGACGCCCAGGCCAGCTCAGCTACGCGAGTTCGGGTGCCGGTTCCTCGCCGCATCTCGCGGCGGAGCTGCTGAAGCATCGCACGCAGACCGACATCACCCATGTGCCGTATCGCGGCAGCGCGCCCGGGCTGGCGGATCTGCTGGGCGGGCGCGTCGACATGGCGATCGACAACCTGCCCAACACCCTGCCGCATGTGCAGGGTGGCCGGCTGCGGGCGCTGGCGGTCACGGGCAGCGAACGCGACCCCACCATGCCCGACGTGCCGACCTTCGCCGAGGCGGGCATTGCCGATGTGGTGGTCTATGTCTGGTTCGGCTTCGTCGCGCCTCCACGCCTGCCCGACGCGATCCGCAACCGTCTCTCCCAGGCCATTATGCGCATCGCCGAGACGCCCGAGACCTCCGAACGCATCGTCCGCGCCGGCGCCCGGGTCTGGGTGCAGGACCCGGCGCAGATGGCGGCACTGATCCGCACCGACCTCGCGCTCTGGGGCGGCGTGATCCGCGCTGCCAATATCAGGGTCGAGTAGCACATCCTCTTGCGCGACCGATGCAGACCCGCGCGCTGAATGGCGCTCCGGTCATCGGGCGCGCGGCGCGGCGATCGCGTCGGCGATCGTCGCCGACAGCGTCGTCAGGGTCTGCCGCAACGCCACGACACGGCTGGCGGCGTCCTTGGGATCGGCCGCGGTGGCGGTGATCCGCTCCCGCCGCTGCGTCACCGCCCCGGTCGCGGGCACCACCGCCCAGCGCACGTCCAGCGTCGCCGTCCCTGTCTCGTCCACATCGAAGCGCAGCACGTCGAGCTCGACGCGCACATCCCCGGCGCTGCGGCCACGCGGGCTGCGCATCGCCCGGTCATCGCCGAAGCGCCGTGCCAGGTCATCGACGACAGCGTTGGAGATCAACTCCGCGACCGGCTCGCTCCATACTGCGAATTCGTGCAGGGAGACGCGATAGGCGCCGATGCGCGTCACCATCTGTGTCCGGTCGAAGTATTCCGCGACGGTCGCGCGATCGACATGGATCACAGGACCGCGCGCGGTGGGGGCCGGACGCGGTGCGCGGTCCTCGCTGGCGGAGAGGGTGAAGACCTGGGTCGGCGTCGATCCGCAGGCCGCCAGCAGCAAGGGCGCGGCCAGCAAGAGGCGTCGTCTCATCGGCGGTTGTCCGACTTGCCCCGCAGCAGGGAATCGGGGTTGCGTTCCAGGTAGTCCGCCATCAGCCGCATCGACCGCGCGGCGCCGTTCAACTCGCGCAGCAGCGTGTGGATCTCGGCGAGCAGCGGGGACCGGTCGCCAAGCTGGCGATCGAGCGAGGCGATGGTGCGGTTGGCGCCCCGCACCGTCTCGTTCAGGCTGTTCAGGATCGGGTCGGTGCGCGCGCCGAGACGGGCGATCTGCGTGCGAAGCTCCACCAGGGGCTCGCGCAGCTCGGGCCCGGTGGCCAGCGCCTTCAGCGCCGCCATCGCTTCCTGCAGATCGGCGATCATCTGCTCGACCGGCGCGCGGGAGAGACGCTCCAGCAGGTCCTGCACGCGGTCCGCGGCCTCGTCGGCGCGCGACGCGCCCGTAGGGATCTCCGGCGCGCCGCCGGCACGTCCCAGCGTGGCGGCGGGGGCCTCCGGCATCATCGCCAGCGTCACCACGGCATCGCCAGCCAGCGGCCGCGTGCTGCCGAGGCGCGCGCGCATGCCGGCCCGCACCAGCGCGTCGACGGCGGCCACCGTCTCCTCCGGCGTTCGCGCGCGGCGGCCGTCCACGGGCGGCAATGCCTCCGGCTGCAGAAGGATTTCTGCCGCCACGACGAAGCGCCGCGCCGCGGCATCGTAGTCGAGCCCGACGCCGCGCACCACGCCGATGCGGATGCCGTTGATCTCCACCGCAGCCCCGGGTTCAAGTCCGCGCGCTACCCCGGCGAAGCGGATGGCGAAGGGCACACCGCCCTCCGGCACCCCCGGCCGTTCCCGCTGCCCGCCCGGCAACAGCCGGTCCAGCGAAAGCTGCGCGACCTGCGCCGGCTCCGCCGCCACGCCCCCGGCCAGGATGCCGAAGAGCAGCGCCGTGGCGGCGAAACCTGCGATTCTCACCTCAGGCCACGAAGCCATAGGCGAGGTTGCTGCGCTCCCCGCCCGCGGCGGCGTACTGCGCCTTCACCCGGCTGACTCCGTCCTGCTGCAGGTCCGCCCAGCGCTGGTCGTACTTGTACATCTTGCGGCTGGTCTCGCCGAAGATCGCTGTCTTCACCGGCCCGTCGGCGGGGCCGAGCGGCGCGAAGCCGAAGCGCCGTTGCAGATCCTCGGGGATCTCGAGCCGCCGCAGCGCCTCGATCTGCCATTGCGGGCTGCCGGTCCAGATCGCGTCCGTGCCCCAGACCACGTGGTCGGCGCCGAGGCCCTTCACCAGCATGCCCATCATCGCCGCGGCGAGGCGCGGCTGCACGACGGTGGACTGCGCGAAGATCTGGCCGAGATCGCCATAGACGTTGGTGACGCCGAACTTCGCCGGAATCTCGGCCAGGTCGCTGACCCACTCCACGCGCCCTGTCTGCTCG
>JAIYAI010000693.1 GCA_027489135.1 Acetobacteraceae bacterium | reverse complement strand
GCGGTGTTCCACGGGTTGCGGGTGCGGCCGAAGACCTCGTTGAAGGTCGAGCCGCCGGCGCCGAATTCCGGCGTGTTCGACTTCGCGATCACCACGCCGCCCAGCGCCTCGATCCGCTCCACCAGCGAGTGGGAGGTGCTGGGCACATGATCCTTGAAGATCGGCGAGCCATAGGTGGTGCGCACGCCGGCGACGTCGGTCAGGTCCTTGATCGTCACCGGCAGGCCGGCGAGCCAGCCGGGCTGGCCCTCCCGCTCCGTTCCCTGCCCCGCCATGAGCCGCTTCGCGTGATCCCGTGCGCGGTCGAGGCACAGCGTCGGCAACGCGTTCACCGCGGGCTCCACCGCGGCGATGCGTCGCTCCGCCGCGTCGATCAGGTCGAGCGGCGAGATGTCCCGCCGCGCGAGGCGGGCCACCGCCTCGGTCGCCGTCAGGCGGATCAGGTCTTCGGTCATGGCGGTCCCCTCGCGCTCGGGCGAGCCTATCCGGTGGCGGCCGGGGGTCAACGCACGGCGGTCAGGACCTGGGGGATTGCGCCAGCAGCGCGTCCGTCTCAGCCGCCATGGGGCAGGCGGAGGCGGCGCCGGGCCGCGTGCAGGCCAGCGCCGCGGCCGCCGAGGCGCGACGCATCGCGGCTTCCAACGCCAGCCCCCGGTCCAGCCCCGCGGCCAGCACCCCGCACCAGCAATCCCCGGCGCCGGTGGTGTCCATCGCCTGCACCGGGATGGCAGGGATCTCGACCGTCGTGCCGCCCTGCACCCAGCGTGCCCCGGCGGCACCACGCGTGACCACATGCGCGCCCGGGATGGCGCCGAGGCGCGCCTGCAGCACCGCCGCCTCGTGCTCGTTCAGGATGAGCAGGTCCAGGGCGTCCAGCGCCTCGGGCGGCAGCTCGCCCGGGGGCGCCAGGTTCAGCAGCACCCGCGCGCCGCGCGCCTTCGCGCGATGGATCAGCGCCGCGGTCTCGGCGGCCGGCACCTCCATCTGGAGCAGCAGGACGGTACCCGGGTGCAGCGCCGCGTCCTCCACCTGCGTGGCACGGGCCAGCAGGTTGGCGCCCGACCCGACGACGATCTGGTTCTGCCCCGCCGTATCCACCGCGATGCCGGCGCATCCCGTCGGCGCCGCCACCACCGCAAGTCGCGTCAGGTTCACCCCCGCGTCGCGCAGCGCGGCGGTCGCGACCGCGGCCAGCGGATCGGCGCCGACCGCGCCGGCGAAGGCGACCGCCGCCCCGTCCCGCGCCGCCGCCACCGCCTGGTTCGCACCCTTGCCACCCGGCAGGAAATCGACGCCCGGCCCCAGCACCGTCTCCCCCGGCGCCGGCAGGGCGGGCACGCGAAAGACGATGTCCGCATTGACCGAGCCGAAGACGACGACGCTCATTCGGCGAACATCCGCCCGTCCCGGGCGCGCAGGTACATCGCCTCGATGAAGAGGTCGAAGGCCGGCGCGGCGGCGCGGGCGGGCGCCATGCGGCCATGCGTCTGCGCCTCGGTCACGCCGGCGTCGCGCCAGTGCTGGCCGCCGATCACGCCCTGCAGGAAGCCCTGGGTGCGGTCGCAGGCCATGGCGAAGCGGGCTGCGGCTGTCTCGCCCGCCTCGAACTCCTCCCACAGCGCGCGCATCCGGGTCCCGAGATCGGGCGGCAGGGCGCCGAAGACCACATCCGCCGCCGCCAGTTCGCGCGCCGCCTGGGAGAGCTTGTGCTGCTCGTCATAGGCGAAGGTGTCGCCGGCCTCGACCTCCACCAGGTCATGCGCGGCGATCATCGCCAGCACGTGGCCGAGGTCGGGCGGATCCGCCATCTCGGCATGCAGCAGCATCGCCACCAGCGCGACGTTCCAGCAATGCTCGGCCGAGTTCTCCTGCCGCAGCGCGCCGGTTGCGGGGTCCCGCGTGCAGCCGCGGCGGAGGACGTGCTTGAGGCGGTCGGCCAGCGCCAGGAAGTCGAGGATCGCGGCGATGCGGCTGTCGTCCATGGCGTGCCTTCAGCGGATCGGCGCGGTCCAGCGCCCGAGCAGGAAGCCGAAGAGCACGGCGGCGCCGAGCAGCGCCACCACCTCCCCGAACAGCGCATGCGCCAGCGGAATGCCGAGCAGCACCAAGGTCACCAGAAGCCCCACCTTCCACCAGCGCCGGACCCAGCCCGGCACCCCGCGCGCCTTGCCCGCCGGCTTGCGGGGTTTCGGTGCCGCACGCGGCTTCGGCGCCGGCCGCGGCGCAGGCCGGGCCGTGGGTTGCGCCCGGCGCGGCGCGCTCATGCCGGGCGGCGCGCCATGGCGCGGCCGATCGCGATGCCGATCACCAGCGCCAGGATCACGCCCAGTACGGGCGAGCCGAAGACGAAGGTGAAGAGGCCCCAGATCAGCCCGGCCACCGCCAGCGTGATCCAGATCGCCAGCGCGAAGCCCAGGAAGACCAGTGCCACCGGCAGGCCGAAGACGATCAGGAGGGCGAGGAAGATCCAGATCATGCCGGCCGCCCCAGGGTCTCCATCAGCTCGCGCCATTCGCGCTTCGACAGGCCGCTGCCGGGCTGCTGCACGTCCTCCCCGGCCAGCAGGCGCCGGACGATGGCGAGCATCTGCGCCGACAGCGTCGCGGCGCCGAGGCGATAGTCGCGGAAGGCCGCGGCGCATTCCGGCACCCAGGCGTCGACCGTCTTCAGCATGGCCTCGGCATAGACGCGGATCTCGTACTGGGCATGCGCATCGGCGCGCAGCGACAGGAAGTGCAGCAGGTTGTGGAGATCGGTCTTCCAGTACCACTGCGTATAGGCGTTCAGCGTCAGGTTCATGCGCGCGAGTTCCCGCGCCAGGCCCTGGCGATCGGGATCGACGGCCCTGCCCTGCTCGTCCTCGTTCAGCATCTCGATGTAGTGGTCGTAGTTGCGGGTCGCGTCCTCGCGCAGCAGGTCCAGCACGCGCGCCGCCTCCTCGCCCTGCAGCACGTCGCCGCGGCCCTGGCGGTTGACGCTGGACTGCGCGGCGAGCTGGGCCGGTGCGGGCAGGTAGAACTCGCGGTCCAGGATGGAATAGCGCGCGGAATACTCGTTCACGTTGGCCGTGCGATGGCGGATCCACTGCCGCGCGACGAAGATCGGCAGCTTCACGTGGTACTTGATCTCGCACATCTCGAAGGGCGTGCTGTGCCGGTGCCGCATCAGGTAGCGGATCAGGCCTCGATCCTCGTTCGCGGCGCGCGTGCCGCGGCCGTAGGAGACGCGGGCGGCCTGCACCACGGCGCCGTCGTCGCCCATGTAGTCCACCACGCGGACAAAGCCGTGGTCGAGGACGGGGATCGCCTCGAACAGCATCGCCTCCAGCGCCGGCACGGTCGGGCGCAGGGTGCGCGCCTCCGTCGCGCGGGCGGCGGCGATGTCGGCGGACTGGTCGTCGGTCAGCGCCATGGCATGGGGTCCCGTGTTGCTGTCATGGCCGGCTCTGGCGCTCCTGCATCCGGGCAGCGCGGCGGGCGGCGCGGCGCACGTTCAATTCGTCCCGCGGCACGGTGGGCCCGGGCTGGACCGTGTCCGGCTCGTCGCCGAGGCCCAGACGCTGCGTCCGCCGCGCCATCGCCGAGCGCGCCGCCCGCGCCTCGTCCAGTTGCAGGAGCATGTCGTTCACGGCGACGACGAGGGTGCCGAGCTCGGCCGCATCGAACGGGCGCGGCGAGTCGGGTGCGCCGGCCGGATCCGCGCGCTTCTCGTCCTCGGCGAAGACGATGCCGAGATGCCGTTCCATCCAGGCGATGTCCTCGGCGTTCTCCGCGAGGCCCTCCGCGATCAGGCGTTCCGGCACGCGGTATCGCGGCCCGGCCAGGTCATTGAGGAACCTCGTCAGCCGGGACGCCCGCCCGGGATTGGGGCTGCCATCCGGCCCGAAGACCGGCACCGCGGCATTCGCCGCGAGAGACAGCACGCGGCTGAGATGCGATCCGCCCGGATTGGCGCGGACGACCGACAGCAGGGGATAGAGTGCGCCGGGCGCGCCGATGAGGCGCAGGAAGGTGGCGACGCTGCAGCCGTGGTCGAGCGCCTGCGGCGTGTAGAGCTGCAAACGGGTTTCCGCGACTTCGGGCGCCGACAGGAAGGGCTCGAACCGCACCCGGTAATGCGGTGCGACCTGCGCCCCGCGGATCTGCTCGAGGGTCTGCCCGCCATTGATGTGCTGCTGGATGGCGCTGGCGATGAAGGATCGCGGCGGCCTGACGAAGCCGATAACCGTGATCCGGTCCAATGCCGGGCGGAAGGCGGCGAGCATGCGCTGCTTCGCCTCCGGCGAGAGCAGGCTGATGCTCTCGCCGCTGATGACGAGCCGGGGCCCGGGCGCCTCCGCCAGGAAGCGCGCGAGGGCGTCGCGGCTGGCCGCGCCGAACGCGGCGGCGTCCTCCGGGCGGTGCAGCCCCTGGCGCCGGTTCATGTGGTAGCGGTGCGGCGCCTCGGTGAAGGCGGAGAAGACGGCCCGCGAATGGTTGGGGCTGTCGGCGGCGAACCAGGAAAGGCCGTGCTCCTGCAGGAGCGTGGCGTGGGCGTCCAGGGTCTGCTGGATGGAGGTGGTGCCGGTCTTGTGCATGCCGACATGCAGGAAGAGCTCGCGCATGCTGCCCCAAGGTCCCCGAGCGCCGTGCCTGATTCGCCTTGTCCCGGCGCGGGGCGTTATGGCACCGGGTCGGGCCCGGCGCCATGCGGGCGGTGCCTTATGGAGGCGCACATGGATGTCTGGCTGCATGTCGGCGCCGGCAAGACCGGCACCTCCGCCATCCAGGCGGCCCTGGCGCAGGGCCGCGAGCAGCTGGCCGCCGCCGGGCTGTTCTACCCGGAGGCGCTGAACCCGGTCGGCGAGGCCGTCGCCCGGGCGGGCGGCATCACCTCGGGCAATGGCCTCGCCTTGGGTTGGATGCTGACGCCGCATCAGCCGGTGGCGTCCTACGATGCGGACACAACCCGGGCTTGGCTGCTGCGTGCGCTCGCGGACGCCGGCGAGCGCACCATACTCTTCTCCAGCGAGTTCATGCAGCAGCCGCTGCCCGCCGCGCTGCCGCCGGTGC
>JAIYAI010000513.1 GCA_027489135.1 Acetobacteraceae bacterium | reverse complement strand
TCGGCATCATCTACGAATTCGACCGCGCGCAGATTCCCGCCGCCAATATCTTTCTCAAAACCCTCGAGGAGCCGCCGCGCGGAACGTTCCTGCTGCTGCTCACCACCCGGCCGCATTCGCTGCTGCCGACCATCCGCAGCCGCTGCCGCCGCCTCGACCTGTTTCCGCTGGAGCGGGCAGAGATGGACCGGCTGCTGGCCCTGGCCCTGCCGGACACCCCGGCCGCGGAGCGGGCGACGCTCGCCGCCATCGCCGAGGGCGCGCCGGGCCAGGCCCTGGCGCTGGCGGAGGGCGAGGGGCTCGCCATGCAGGCCGAGGTGGACCGGGCACTCGCCGCGCTGCCGGGGATGGACGGCCGGACCCTGCATCTGGTGGCGGAGGCGGTGACCGGGCGGGGGCGGGAGCTGGAGGCCTTCGTGACCTTCATGGCGCTTCTCCGCCGGGCGCTGACCGGGGCGGTGCGGGCGGCGGGGCGAGGGGCGGGCGCGCCGGGCTGGGTGGCGGCGCGGCCGCTCGCGGACTGGGCGGCCGTCTGGCAGCGCCTCGGGACGCTGGCGGAGGAGACGGAGCGGCTCAACCTGGACCGCAAGCAGGCGGTGCTGACGGGGCTGGGGTGGTTGCGGGCGGGCTGACCGCGTCGGGCCCTGCGTGCTAAGCAGCGCCCATGTCCCGCGCCCCGATCTACCTCACCACGCCGATCTACTACGTCAACGACAACCCCCATATCGGCCACGCCTACACCAGCCTGGCGACCGATGTTCTCGCCCGCTGGAAGCGCCTGCAGGGCCACCCGGTCTTCTTCCTGACCGGCACGGACGAGCATGGTCAGAAGGTGGAGAAGGCCGCCCGCGACGCCGGGATGGAGCCCCAGGCCTTCACCGACCAAGTGAGCCAGTCCTTCCGGGTGCTTGCGGAGAAAATGAATTTCTCCCACGACGACTTCATCCGCACCACGGAGAAGCGCCACTACGCCGCCTGCCAGGCGCTGTGGGAGAGGCTGATCGCCAACGGAGAGATCTACCTCGGCCACTACGAGGGCTGGTACGCCGTCCGCGACGAGGCCTTCTACGGCCCCGACGAGCTGACCGAGCGGGACGGGGTGAAATACGCCCCCTCCGGCGCGCCGGTGGAGTGGGTGCGCGAGCCCTCCTACTTCTTCCGGCTGGAGAAGTGGCGGGAGGAATTGCTCCGCCGCTACGACCTGCCCGCGGGTCATCCGGAGGCGATCGAGGTCCTGCCCGAGAGCCGTCGCAACGAGGTGAAGGCCTTCGTGAAGTCGGGGCTGCAGGATCTCTCGATCAGCCGGACCAGCTTCACCTGGGGCATCCCGGTGCCCGGCGACCCGGCGCATGTGATGTATGTCTGGCTGGATGCGCTGACGAACTACATCACGGCCGCCGGCTATCCCGATGAAAACGCGGAGAAATGGGGTTTCTGGCCGGCCGACGTGCATTTCGTCGGCAAGGACATCGTCCGCTTCCATGCGATCTACTGGCCCGCCTTCCTGATGGCGGCCGGGATCAAGCCGGCGAAGCGGGTCTTCGCCCATGGCTGGTGGACGATCGAGGGGCAGAAGATGTCGAAATCCCTCGGCAACGCCATCGATCCCCTGGCGCTGATCGAGGAGTTCGGCCTCGACGCGCTGCGTTACTTCCTGTTGCGCGAGGTGCCCTTCGGCAATGACGGGGACTTCGCCCGCAAGGCGTTGATCGGGCGGCTGAACGGGGAACTGGCGGACGGGTTGGGCAACCTGGCGCAGCGGACGCTGAGCCTGATCCAGCGGAACTGCGAGGGACACCTTCCGGCCCCGGCCGATATCGCGGAGGCCGACCGGACTTTCATGGCGCAGCTCGACACACTCTCAACGACGGTCGGCAAGCACCTGGACGATCAGCAATTCCACCTGGCGCTGGAGGCCGTGATGGCCGTGGTACGGGACGCGAATGGCTACATCACGGTCCAGGCGCCCTGGGCGCTGAAGAAGACCGACCTCGTCCGCATGGCGGTGGTGCTGCGCCACCTGCACACGGCGATCCGCGCCTTCGCCACGGTGCTGCAGCCCTTCATGCCGGACGGCATGGCGAAGCTGCTGGACCAGCTCGGCGTGCCGGCCGATGCGCGGGGGCTCGAGGACCTGGCGACGCCGCTGCCGGAGGGCACGGTGCTGCCGGCGCCGAGCCCGCTCTTCATGAAGATCCAGGACGCGGCGTAACCTTCTGATGCTGATTGATTCACACTGCCATCTCGACTATTATGTCGAGGCCGAGATCGACGATGTCGTCGCCCGCGCCAAGGCGGCCGGCGTGCAGCGCATGGTCACCATCGGCACCCGCTACGCCCAGGCGGAGACGGTGAAGGCCCTGACCGACCGCTTCCCCGACACGGTCTGGGGCACCGTCGGCATCCATCCCCACAACGTGGCCGAACATCCGCTCCCCAGCGTCGCGGATCTGGTCGCCCTGGCCGACCACCCCCGCATCATCGGCATCGGGGAGGCGGGGCTCGACTACTTCTACGACAAGGCCCCGCGCGAGACCCAGCACGAGGGCTTCCGCCTGCATATCCGGGCCGCACAGGCCTCTGGCCTGCCGCTCTGCATCCATGCCCGCCAGGCCGATGACGACATCCTGGCCATCCTCCGGGAGGAACGGGACGCGGGCGGGCCTTTCGATTTCCTGCTGCATTGCTTCAGCTCCGGCCGCGATCTCGCTGAAAAGTCTGTGGAGATGGGCGCCTATGTCTCCTTCTCCGGCATCCTGACCTTCCCGAAGTCGCCCGAGATCCGGGAGATCGCCCGCGACCTGCCGGAGGACCGGATCCTGGTGGAGACGGACGCGCCCTACCTCGCTCCCGTGCCGATGCGCGGCAAGCGCTGCGAGCCGGCCTATACGGCCCACACCGCCAAGGTGCTGGCCGAGGTCCGGGGCGTCGACATGGCGCGGATCGAGGCGGTGACGACGGAGAATTTCCACCGCCTCTTCAGGAAGGCGGCGGGCTGAGCCCCTACCGCCAGGGCTGGCCCGGCCCCGCTCCCGGCCCTGGCGGCGGCGCGCGATAGGGCTGCACCAGCACCGGCGGGCCCATCGGGTCCTCGCCGAAGCGGTTCGCGCCGCGGGTGCCGGCGCTGACCAGCCAGATCAGCACCAGGATCGAGATCGCCAGCACCGCCAGCCCCATCACCACGAGCAGGGCGATCGCGGCACCCGCCGCGGCCTCGGTCCCCGTGCCGACCAGCCAGCCCCCGACGAAGCCCAAGATGAGGGCCGGCACGAAGGCGGCGAATTGCCACCAGCCGCTGCGGTTGGTGTCGTGCAGCCGCCGCGCCGTCACGGCGATCATCGGGATGAGCGTGGCCAGGGTGAAGACGCCACCAACCACGCCGGTGCTGTTTTCGATATCCGTGCCGAACGCGGCATCCAGGATCGCGGACACGATCGATCCCAGGATGATGAAGAGCCAGAAATACCAGAATTCCGACCGCCGGGCCCGGCCCTGGAAGGTCGCGAATTTGCGGAAGCAGGTCTGCACCGCGGTCCAGAAATCCACCCGCGCCCCCTCAACCCCGACAAGCCGTCAGCCTAGCATCGGCGCGAGGGGTTGGGGAAAGGCATGCGATGCTGACGGTCACCTTGCTCGGCACCGGGGGATCGGCCGGGGTGCCGCTGCTCGGCGGCGAGGACGAGCGCGGCAACTGGGGCGACTGCGACCCGGCCGAGCCCCGCAACCGCCGCACCCGCACCTCCGCCCTGCTGGAGGGGCCGGATGGCCGCCGCCTGCTGATCGACGCCGGCCCCGACATGCGCCAGCAATTGCTCTCCGTCGGCAAGGCGAAGCTGGACGCGATCCTGTTCACCCATGCCCATGCCGACCACATCATGGGCATCGACGACCTGCGCCAGGTGAACCGGGTCACCGGCAAGGAACTGCCGGCATACGGCACCCGGGCGACCCTCTCCCGCCTCGACGACCGCTTCGACTACGCCTTCATCGGCGCGACGCCACCCTTCTTCTACCGCCCCGCGCTCGCCGGGGTGCGGGTGGAATACGGGCAGGAGATCGAGGCGGCGGGGCTGAAGCTGACCCTGTTCCGCCAGGACCACGGGGTGATGGACACGCTCGGCTTCCGCTGCGGCGGCTTCGCCTATTCCACCGACGTGGCGATCATGCCGGAGGAGAGCCTGCCCCACCTCCAGGGCCTCGACACCTGGGTGGTCGGCTGCCTGCAGAAGGGCGACCACAAGGTACATGCCAGCCTGCGCCAGGTGCTGGAGTGGGTGGACCTGCTGAAGCCCCGGCGGACGGTGCTGACGCACATGTCGATCGAGATGGACTACCGGTCCCTGCTGGACGAACTGCCGCCGGGGATCGAGCCCGGCTATGACGGCATGGTGCTGACCATCGCGGGCTGAGCGCCCCAGTCACGCTGCCGGCGCTGTGCGCCGGCGCACATGCAGGTAAATGCGGTCTGTGCAAGGCTGCGTCACCGCAACGGCTCGGTGCCGTCCGGCGACTGTGAGGGACAACTCTGCATATGCCGAATATCTTTGGCACCAACGGCAACGACACCATCACCGGCACGACGATCTCGTTCGGCGTCAGCGGCGGCGTGCCCACCGCTGGAATCGACTTCATCCTCGGCCAGGGCGGCAATGATTCGCTGGACGGCCAGGGCGGC
>JAIYAI010000672.1 GCA_027489135.1 Acetobacteraceae bacterium | reverse complement strand
TGCTGCGGCGCCTCGACTCGCATCCCTCGGCGGCCGGCATGCATGCGCTGGCCCGTGCGGTGCTGCTGCACCTCGGGGAGGATCCGCCGGATCTCGGGCGCCGCTTCCAGCGCGGCCAGGAAGGGGGTCGGGCCGCCCTGGTCGGGATCGGGCAGGAGCTCGGGCAGCAGGCTCGACTTCTCCGGCACGACCAGCTGCACGTAGCGGATGCCGAGCGCGGCGGCCCGGGCCCGTCGCGCCGCGAAGAGCGCCAACCAGGCCTCGAGCAGACGCTGCCGTTGCACCGGGTCCTGGCCAAGCTGACCGATGCCGCCGTTCGAGCCGGTGACCAGGAAGAGATGCCCCTCCCGCCCGACCACGACCGCGCCATCGGGGGATCGGGTGCCGACCGGCACGGTCAGGTCGCTGAGCGCCACCTGGCGCGGCCGCGCGCCGCGCATCCCGGCGGCCAGCTCGGCGTTCGCCTGACCCGCGAGGCGCGCAGCCCCGAAGCCCTCGGCGCGGCCCAGCAGGGCAAGCATGTCCGCGAGCCCCTGCGGGCCGAGCACCGATTCGGCCCGAGCCAGCATCATCTGGCCCAGCATCGCCTGTTCCTGGGCGGCAAGCTGCGCGTGGACCGGCAGCGGCGGAAACTCGGCGTCGCCACGCCGCGGGTGCAGCGCCAGGCGCCCGGTGGCGAGGTCGCCGGGCTGGTAGCCCTCCGGCAGGTCGAGAAGCAGGCCATGGGCGGCCCCCACCGCGCCGAAAAGCTCGGGCCGGTCATGGCCGCCGGTGACGACCTGCGTCCGCGCCGCGCCGTGCACGCGCAGCGTCAGAGTGACCGGCATGCCGGGCGCCAGCGGGTCAGCCGCCCAGGCGAGCACCGTCCGCGGCCCGACGAAGCTCTGGATCCCGCCGGCGAAGCCGGTGCCCGCCGCGCTCGTCGGCGAATCGGTGTCCGCAGGCTGGGCTTCCGGGGGCGTGCCGGCCGTCGCGGCGGTAGGCAGGATGTCCGGGCCGACAGGCTCCGCGGGCTCGATCACGCTCTCCCCGTCCGGCGACGCGCCGGCGCTGTGCATGCAGAGGTCCGTGCATGCGAAGGTCTGTGCATGCAGAGTTCCGTGCATACGAAGGTCCATGCATGCAGAGATCCGTGCATGCCGTGGTGCTGGTGCCCCCGGGGAGATTCGAACTCCCACGCCTTGCGGCCGCGGATTTTGAGTCCGCCGCGTCTACCGTTCCGCCACAGGGGCAGGCGGCGCAGGAGTAGAGCAGGCTGCGCCAAGTGGTCCAGCACCGGGTTTCCGCCCCGCCCCATCGGTCGCTACGGTGGCGCCCGGCGGGCGGGACGATCGGGGGCGCGGGATCGATGGCGGAGCAGGCAGGGCAGGGGGCCGAGGCGGCCGGCGTGCCGGAGGGCTATGTCCGGGCCACCCATGGCGGGCCCTTCGCGGCCGATCTCGGGCCCTTCTTCGTGCTGCGCGGCGAGGCCGGCGTGCGGCTCGGCCTGCGCGTCGTCCGCCGCCACTGCAACACCGCCGGCATGGCGCATGGCGGGCTGGTCGCCAGCCTCGCCGATCTCGGCCTGATCCATGCGGTCGGCTGGACGCGGGAACGCCAGGGTCATGCCAAGGTGCCGATGAGCACGGTCTCGCTCACCCTCGACTATCTCGGCCCCGCGCCGGAGGGCTGCTGGCTGGAGATCCGGGCGGAGGTGACGCGGCTCGGCGGAAGCCTCGGCTTCGTCGAAGGGATGATCACCGCGGATGGGGAACGGGTCGGCCGGGCCAGCGGGGTCTTCAGCATCCGCAAGCCCCGCGCGGGGTGACCGGGGCAG
This sequence comes from Acetobacteraceae bacterium, assembly GCA_027489135.1. Lineage (GTDB taxonomy): Bacteria > Pseudomonadota > Alphaproteobacteria > Acetobacterales > Acetobacteraceae > JAIEOP01. The sequence continues at coordinate 14,430 of JAIYAI010000672.1, read as the reverse complement.
GCGGAGGGGCCGCGAAGGCGAATCTTGGCCTTTGGGGATCAAAATTGTATCAACCCGCCCGTGCGCGCAGATCACGCCGGACGGCGACCCTTCCTCAAGCTCGGTGCAGCCCTGGCCCTGGTGCCCGGCGCACTTCCCTCCCGTGCGGCCAGAGCCCAGGGGCTGGCGGCGGATGGTCGGGGGCTCGACCGCCTCGCCGACCGCCTGAGGCGGATGGACGAGGACGGGATCGACCCTTCCCTCTACGGCACGCCGACCGATGCCGCCGGGTTGCAGCGCGCGGCCCAGGCCGCGCTGGCCGACCTGCTGCATGGCCGGGTGCGGGACCTGCCCGGGCGCGTCGACATCCGCCGAGACCAGGCGCGCGTGCCGCTCGGCCCCTGGATGGCGGACCTCGCCGCCGCCGCGGATCCGGCCGCGGTGCTGGACCGGGCTGCGCTGCTCCCGCCCGATGCCGGGCCGCTGAAGGCGGCACTGGCCAAGGCCCGTACGCTGGCCGCCCAGGGTGGCTGGGAGCGCATCCCCGGCGGTGCGCCGAACGAGACGATCGAGCCCGGCGTCATCGACCCGCTGCGCGTGCCGCTGCTCCGCGCGCGCCTCGCCGGCGAGGATCCGCGCGTCGCCGGCAACAGCCCGGTCTACGACCAGGCGCTGCAGGTCGCCGTCCGCCGCTTCCAGGAGGCCAACGCCATCGAGGCCGATGGCAGGATCGGCCGGATCAGCCTGGCCGCGCTGAACCGCCCGCCCGAGGCCGCAGTGGCATCGCTGCGCGCCAACCTCGACATGCGCCGCGCCGCCGCTGTCCCGACCAGCGAGCGGCGGATCGAGGTGAACGTGCCGCACCAGTGGCTTCAGGTGCTGGATGGCGATTCCGTCATGCTCGAGATGGCGGTGATCGTCGGCAAGCCGGCGCGGGCGACGCCGATGCTGCGCGTCCGGATGAACAGCGTGCAGTTCAACCCGAGTTGGGGCGTGCCCGAGCGCAATGCGCGCGAGGACCTTCTGCCGCGCTTCCGCCGCGACCCGGCGGGGATGCAGGCCAAGGGCTTCCGGCTCTACGGCATGGTGGAGGGGGAGCGCGTGGAGATCGACCCGACCACGGTCGACTGGTCCGCGGTGAGCGCGAACCGCTTCCCCTATTTCATCCGCCAGGACGCGGGCGACCGGAACGCGCTCGGCCGGATCAAGTTCATCATGCCGAATTCCGACGATATCTACATGCATGATACCCCGGACCGGCACCTGTTCCGCCGCCCCGACCGGGCTTTCTCTTCTGGATGCATTCGGCTTGAGAAGCCCATGGAATTGCTCGATATCGTGATGGCGGGAACGCCCGGCTGGAGCCGCGAAAGGGTTGATCGCGTGCTCGCCAGCCGGCAGACCGCCGGGGCGGCGCTGGCCAGGACCTTCCCGGTCAGGCTGCACTACACCAGCGCCGTGGTGCAGGGGGGCGAGGTGCGCATGCGTGCAGACATCTACGGCTTGGACGAAGCCTATGCCCGGGCGCTCGACCACGGCGTGGCCACCGGCCGCGCCCGCGTCGCCGCGAACAGCGCGGGGGGGCGCTGAGATGCGCCGGCCGCTCTTCGCCTGCCCGTGCTGCGAACCGGGCGCGGCGCAGCGCTGCGAAACGGTGCTGCCCGAGGCCGGGCGTCGCGGCTTCCTCGCCGGCGTGCTCGGCCTCGGCGCGGCGGCAGCGCTGCCGCCGCCGGATGCGGTGGCGCAGGCGATCTCGGCGGGGTCCGCACGGCGTAGCGCCATCCAGCGCGTGCAGACGCATGAGGGCTTCGACGGCGTCTACTGGCGCGACGGGCGCTACGTCCGCGAGGCGCTCGGCCAGCTCGACTGGGTGTTCCGCGACCCCTCCATGGAGGAGGCGACACCGATGGACCCGCGCCTCTTCGACGTGCTCTTCACCGTTTGGAATCGGCTCGGCGCCTCCGGGGCCTTCCAGGTGATCAGCGGCTACCGCGCGCCGGAGACCAACTCGGCGAAGGCGCGCAGCTCCCGCCGGGTGAGCCGTGTGTCGCTGCACATGTCCGGTATGGCCGCCGATGTGCGGCTGCCGGGACGGGATTCGTTCGCCATGGCGCGGCTGGCGGCGGAGATGCAGACCGGCGGCGTCGGGCTCTATCGGCGCGACGGCTTCGTCCACCTGGATTGCGGCCCGGCCCGGCGCTGGTAGCCTGCCCCGGTCGGCGCGCGGCCTGCCGCCGCAGCCCACCGGGCCCGACAAGATCCCGGCCGACGGGGCGCCCACGGCCAGGGCTATCCGCGCAGGCGCGCCAACCGCGCCTGCGCGGATAGTGCGGTCCGTCCAGCAAGGCCGATGACGGCCGGCGAGGGCCGGATCGCGTGCCGCCCCAGGCGGCGGCAGGCTCTCTCCCCGCGCCGCCTCACGCGGCCACTGCCGTCGGCGCCGCGCAAAGGGCCTGCAGGCGCTGCGCCGCTGCCCCGTCCGGCGGGACCAGGCGGCCGCGCAGCACGCCGTCATCGGCTGCGATCACTTCGAAGCCCGCTTCACGGATATCGAGGCTGGGCAGCGCCAGCACGAGGCGCGTGCCCGGCGCCGCCGGCACCGGCGCCCGCAGGGCGATGCCGTTCGGTGCGATGTCGATCACCTCCGCCTCCACCTCCGGCGCCGCGGCGCCGACCCGGGCGCGCAGGCCCGGGACAAGGACCCGCGGCTCGGCCCGGCGGTCGAGTTCGGGCGCGCCGCCGCGCAGGATGCGGCCGAGGTCGCGTGCCATAGCCTGCACCACGCCACTCGCGCCCTCCGCTTCAGTGCGCATCGTGCCGATGCGCTGTTCGGCCTCCCCGGCCTCGGAAGCGACCGCCGCGATGCTGCCGGCGACCTGGCGGGCGCCCTCGGCCGTGCGGGCGATCACCCCGGCGATCTCGCGCGTCGTCTGCGCCTGCTCCTCGCCCGCCGCCGCGATGGCCGCCGCGGCCTCGTCCACCCGCCCGACCGCCATGGCGATGCCCTGGACCACCGCGACGGCATCGCCGGCCGCCCCGGTGACGGCGCCGATCTGCCGGCGGATCTCCTCCGTCGCCTTGGCCGTCTGGTGCGCCAGCGCCTTCACTTCGCCGGCCACCACGGCGAAGCCCTTGCCGGACTCGCCGGCCCGCGCGGCCTCGATCGTCGCGTTGAGGGCGAGGAGGTTGGTGCGGCCCGCGATATCGGCGATCAGCGCCGCGGCGCCGCCGATCCGCCCCACCGTCTCCGACAGGTCGCGGATCACGGCACTGCTGCGATCGCTCTCGGCCGCCGCCTGCCGGGCCGCCGCGGCGGTGGTCTGCACCTGGCGCGCGATCTCGGCGACCGAGGCGCTGAGTTCCGTCGTGGCGGCCGCCACGGCCTGCGCGTCCTCGAGCGACTGGGCGGCGATGGCCGCGGATTCGGCGCCGCTGCGGACGATCCCGGCGGCCGAGGCACTGGCTGTCGCGGTGCTCTCGCACAGGCGCTGCATGCGGTCGCCGACCTCGTCGACCGCACCCCGCACCGCGCCTTCGACCCGTTCGGCCACCGCGTGCAGCGCCCGCCCGCGCTCGCGCTCGGCCTCGAGCTTGGTCGCCGCGGCGGCGGCATCGGTGGCCCGGGCCTCCAGGCTCACCCGCCGAAGGGTCTCGGCTGCCTGGAGGAGGGCGTCCACCTCGTCGGCGCCGCGGCTGCCCGCTGCACGGCGCAGCGCCACGGCCTCCCTCAGGTCGCCGCGGGCGACACGGTCCAGCGCCGCCACGGCGCCGCGCAGCGGACGTGCCACGCCGCGCTGGACGAGCAGCATCGTCGCCAGGGCCGTGACCAGCGTCGCCGCCAGCGCGGCGAGGGCGCCGAACAGGACCCGGTGCGCCCGGGCCTCTCGCGCGGCAAGCTGGGCGTCGAGCGTGGCGGAGACGCCGCGTTGCGCCGCCACCACGGCATCGATCGCACGGGTCATCGCGGCGAACCATTCGGCGGCGGAGATCGGGTAGGGGCGCGCGGCATCGGCGGCGTCCAGCACGCCCTGCCGTACGCGCTCGGCCTGCTCGGCCCAGGCGCGGCGCGCGGTGGCGAGCACCTCCGGCACCGGCGCGGGCAACCCCTCCGCAAGGATCGCGGCACGGTCGAGCGCCAGGCCACTGCGGGCAATGAAGCCGCCGATGCGGCGGGCCTCCTCGGCCGTCGGCACGCGGCCCGCGGCGACGATGCCGTTGAGCAGACCGCGTTCCCGCCCGCCCTGCTCGGCGGTCTCGCCGAGGTACTGACGCAGGGCGGCAAGCCTGTCCTCGGTGCTGGCACCGCTGGTTGCCGCGCCATCCAGCGCGTAGTGCAGTGCCAGGATGCGGTCGATCCGCGCCGTGGCGGCGGCGAACCAGGCGGCCGATGCGGGCGGCGCGGCGGCGCCCAGGGCGGCCCGATGCTGGCGGACCGCCGGTTCCGCCGCGGCCAGCGCGGCGGCAGCCTGCGTTACGGCCGGGTCCACGGACAGCGCCGGGGCGGCTGCGAGCCTGCCCAGCGCCTCCGCGAGCGCGGCGTCACCCGTGGCGGCGGCCCGTGCGGCCGCCTCCCGCCGCTCCGGCGTCGCGCCCGCAGGATTGGCGAGGAGTCCGTTGACCAGGCCACGCTCGACCGCGAGGCCGGTTGCGGCCTCGGACAGTGCGGCACCGATGCGGCCGGCATCACGCTGCACCCGTGCCCGGGACAGGTCGGCCAGCGCGTCGGCCGCGCGTTCCACCGCCAGGCCGGTGAGGGCGAGACCGAAGAGCAGGACGGGGGCAAGGATCTTGACGCGGAGGGACATGACGCTCGACTTCGATGGGCTCGCGCGACCCTAGGGCTTGACCCGTCAACAAATCCTCTCCGGGACACGCCCGTGAGGGCGCACCGCCAGGCCGACCGCCCCTGTCGCGGATGGTCCCGGCGGGTGCCCCGCCTCGGCCGACGCGCATCGTCCGGCGGGGTGCCCCGCCGCAGCTGCCGCGCATCCTCCGCCGGGATGCCCCGCGTCAGCCGCCGCGCAGGATGGCCGTGCAGGCTGCCGGCATCGCCGGCGGCGGGCCGGGCGGGCGGGGGCGAGGCCGGCGCGCCTCCTCGCTGAGCCACCAGTCCAGGCTGGCGTCGCAGCCATCCCCGGGCGGCGGCGGAGCGATGTCGCGGCAGTCGGGCTGGCCCGGCGGGCAGCGCATGCGGATATGCATGTGGCTGTCATGCCCGCGCCAGGGCCGCACATGGCGCAGCCAGCCCTCGCCGCCATGCCGGCGGCAGAGCGCCCGCTTGATGGCGTGGTTCACCAGCACCCGGTCCACCCCCGGCAGCTCGGCGGCGAGGCGGATCAGCGCCGCATGCTGCGCGGTGAAGCGGTTGTTCACGTCGGTCTCGTCCGGCAGCACCAGCGTGGCGACGTCGATGCCTTCGCGCGCCGCCGCCGACAGGCCGGCCGCCTTCGGGGTAAGGTCCAGCCAGATGTCGACGTCGAGCCCGGCCTGGTGGCTGGCATGGCCATAGGGCATCGGCCCGCCACGCGGCTGGCTCATGTCGCCGATCCAGAGGATGGGAAGGCCCTTGGCACGGGCCTGGCCGGCGAGGCGCTGCACCGTCTCGACCAGCGCCGGGTGGCCCCAGTGCCGGTTGCGGGAGAGGCGCACGGCCTGCCAGCCCGGACCTTCCGGCGCGAGTTGCTGCGCGCCGGCGATGCAGCCGAGGTTGGTGGTTCCGATGATGTGCGGCGGACCCGGCGCGGGGCCGGGCGCGGCGGCCCAGGCAGTGGCAGGCTGCGCCGCGGCGGGCGCGGCGAGCACGAGCGGGAGCAGGAACAGGAGAAGCCGGGGCAGGGCGCTGGTCACGCCGCGGAGCGTAGAAGCCTGCTCGCGCCAGCGGCAAGCCCGTCTGCCACGCTGCCGCCATCGCGCCGTGCCACCCGGTACGGCAACGGGCGTTGTATCGCCAGGGACGGGCCGGCACGGCATACCGTCCGGCAAACAAGGGATCGGGTTCAGTGGGTCGCTATCTCGTCACCGGCGGCGCCGGCTATGTCGGCAGCCATCTCGTCCATGCGCTGGTCGACCGCGGCGACGCCGTCGTCGTGCTGGACGACCTGCGCCAGGGTCACCGCGCGGCGGTGCCGGCGGCGGCGGAGCTCGTGGTCGCCGACCTTGCCGATGCGAAGCGACTCGCGGAGGTCTTCGCGGGCTGGCGGTTCGACGCGGTGTTCCATTTCGCGGCACTCTCCCTCGTCGGCGAATCGATGCGCGACCCGGCGCGCTACATCATCGAGAACGTCGGCAACTCGATGCGCCTCGCCGATGCCGCGGTGAAGGCGGGGGTGCTGCGCTTCGTGCTCTCCTCCACCGCCGCGCTCTTCGGCGACCCGGAGGTCGTGCCGATCGAGGAGGAGGCGCGCCTCGCGCCCGCCAACACCTATGGCGACTCCAAGCTGATGGTCGAGCGCGGGCTGGACTGGATGGACCGGGTGCACGGGTTGCGATCCGCCTGCCTGCGCTATTTCAACGCCGCCGGCGCCGACCCCGCGGGCCGTGCCGGCGAGGACCACGACCCGGAGACGCATCTCGTGCCGTTGGCGATCGGCGCGGCGCTCGGCACCCGGCCGGCGCTGACCGTGTTCGGGGATGACTACCCGACGCCGGACGGCACCTGCATCCGTGACTACATCCATGTCGCGGACCTCGCCGATGCGCATCTGCGCGTGCTCGAGCGGCTAGAGCAGGGCTCCTGCCGCTACAACCTCGGCACCGGCACCGGGTATTCCGTGAAACAGGTGATCGAGGCGGTGGGGCGGATCGGCGGGCGGCCCGTGCCGCACAGCTACGGGCCGCGGCGGGCGGGGGATCCGGCGGTGCTCGTCGCGGGCAGCGCGAAGCTGCGGCGCGAGACCGGCTGGGCGCCGCGCTTCGGCACGCTCGACGACATCGTGCGCACGGCCTGCGCCTGGCACAACGCCCACCCGCAAGGCTACGGGGATCGGGGCTGACGGCCCCGCCCGAATCAGCTTCCGAAGCGGAAGGCGCCGCCGACCGGGGCGGCAGGGGCCTCGCCGCCGGCAGTGATGGAGGGGGCGGCGGGGGCGGCCCCGGTGACCGGCGCGCCGTTGGCGGCCTGCGCCTCCTTCAGCTTGGTCTCGACCTGGCGCAGCAGCCCGATCAGCCCGTTGGCGAAGGCCGGAAGCTGCACCAGCGGCATGACCAGCTTGCCCGCCGGCATCGGCTTCCCGTCCGCCCCGGCCTGGGCAAGGGTGATCCGCACCACACCATGGGTGACGTTCGCCTCCATCATGCCGTCGGCGAAGAGGGTGGTCTGGTCGGTCATGGTATGGCGTCTCCGGCGTTGGGGCCGCCGGTATAGGGCGGGACGACCCGGCGCGCGATGCGCCGGGCCGGGGCCTGTCGGCTACTGCTCGCGGAAGGCGCGGTGGAAGCTGTCGATCACGGGCTGGACCATGTAGCGGAAGAAGCTGCGCTGGCCGATCTGGATATGCGCCTCCACCGGCATGCCGGGGGTGAGGAAGACGTTCGGCAGCTTGGCAAGCTGCTCCTCGTCGATGGCGATATAGGCGCGGTAGTACTGCTGGCGCGTCTGGTCGTTGGTGGTGATGTCGCGCGCCACCCAGGTGACGTGGCCGTGCAGGTAGGGGACGAGGCGCTGCTTGAAGGCGGGCAGGTGGATCTCGGACTTCAGCCGCTCGTAGACCACGTCGATGTCGTAGGGCTGCACGTTCACCTCGGCGACCAGTCGGTCGCGGGCGGGGACGAGGTCCATGATCGGCTCACCGGGGCGGATGACACCGCCCACGGTGAAGATCCGCAGGTTGACGATGGTGCCGTCCTCGGGGGCCAGGATCTCGCGGCGGATGCGCACGTCGGAGGCGGCGCGCAGCTTCTCCTCGGCGTCGGCGAGCTTGGCACGGACGTCGTTCTGCTCCTGCGAGATCTCCTGCATGCGCTGCTCGACGACCTGGCGCATCTGGGTCTCGGCCTCCTGCACGCCAGACTTGGCGCGGTCGATCTCGCCGATCTCGGCGATGATGGTGCCCTCGATCTGCGCCTGGGCGCGCTGCAGGGCGAGCACCTCGGACAGGCGCGAGAGGCCCTGGTTCATCAGCCCGCGCTTCTGGGTCTCCTCCTGCTTGATCAGCTCGAGCTGCCGGCGGGCCGCGGCGAGCTGCCCCTCGTTCGAGGCGATGATGGCGCGCTGCTGGTCGGCGCGGGTGCGCAACACGGCGACCTGGCTCATCAGGCTGGTGCGCCGGGCGTCGAAGAGCGTGCGGTTGAGGATGACGGAATCCATCGCCCGCGGGTCGGTGCTGGCCAGCAGGTCGGCCGGGAAGGTGACGCTGGCTGCGTTCTCGCGCTCCGCGGTCAGCCGGGCATCCGCGGCGAGCAGCGCCCAGCGCTGGGCGCGCGTGGCCTCCACGTTGGCGTCTGCCTGGATTTCATCCAGGCGGATCAGCACGTCGCCGGCCTTCACCCGCGACCCGTCGCGCACGAGGAGTTCGCGCACGATGCCGCCTTCCAGGTGCTGGATGGTCCGGCGCGTGCCCTCCACCTTGATGACGCCGGGCGCGATCGCCGCCTCGGCCAGCGGCGCCATGACGGACCAGGCGCCGAAGCCGACGATGAAGACCAGGAAGATGATGCTGCCGAAGATCACCGGCCCGCGGGTGCGCGGCGCCGGGGCGTCGAGCAGCGCATTGGGGGCGATCTGCGGTAGCCCGTCGAAACCGAGGCCGCGGGCGACCGGGGCGAGGCTGCCCACGCGCGGGCGGGCCAGGGCGCCGGCGGTCGGAGCCGGAGTGTCGGCGGCCGGTGCCGGCAGGGCGCGCGGCGCGGCGATGGTGGAGGTTTCGGCGCTCATCGCGCGGGTGTCCCGATCATCGGTTCAGGGGTCATCGTGCTGCACCCGCGCCCTCGAGCCGCGGGGCGCCCGGCGGGGCGCCGCCGCCAGCCCCGCCACCTTGCGGCGGTCCGGCCTCACCGGCCGGGCGGGGCGGGGTCATCAGGCGCTTCAGCACCTCGGCGCGTGGGCCGAACATCTCCATCGCGCCGTCCTTCAGCAGCAGCACCTTGTCGACACCCTGCACGAGGGTGGGCCGGTGGGAGACCAGGACGACGGTGGTCCCCTGCTCCTTCAGCCGTTCCAGCGCGCGCATCAGCGCCGCCTCGCTGTCGCCGTCGAGGTTGGAGTTGGGCTCGTCCAGCACGACCAGCTTGGGCCGGCCGAACATGGCGCGCGCCAGGCCGACGAGCTGCCGCTGTCCGCCGGAGAGGTAGAGCCCGCCCTCGCCGATCTGGGTCTCGTAGCCGTTGGGCATGCGCAGGATCATGTCGTGGCAGCCGGCGAGCTTCGCGGCCTCGTAGACCTCCTCCGGCTCGGCCTCGCTCATGCGGGCGATGTTGGAGAAGACGGTGCCGTCGAACAGCTCCACGTCCTGCGGCAGGTAGCCCATGTGGCGGCCGAAATCCTCGCGCAGCCACTGGAAGACATCGGCGCCGTCGAGCCGGACATTGCCCGCGGCCGGCTGCAGCGTCCCCGTGATCAGCCGGATCAGCGTGGTCTTTCCCGCCGCCGAGGGACCGATGACGGCCAGGCTCTCGCCCGGCACGAGCGCGAAGTTCACGCCCTTGATCATGGCGACGCCCTGGCCGGGGAAGGCGTAGGAGACGCGCTCCACCGCGAGCTTCCCCTCGGGCTCGGGCAGGGGCAGGCCGGGCGGGCGGATGCGCGGCTGGCCCAGGAAGGCTTCCAGCCGGCGGAAGGACTGCCGCGCCTGCACGAGCTGCTTCCAGCCGCCGATCATCTGCTCCACCGGCGCCAGCGCCCGGCCCATGATGATCGACCCGGCAATCGACGCGCCCGAGGTCAGCTCCTGCATCAGCACGAGGTAGGCACCGACGCCGAGGATGGCGATCTGCACCGCGAGGCGGAAGAACTTGGTCGCCGCCAGCAGCACCGCCGCGCGGTCCATCGCCCGCTGCTGCGGCACCGCCATGGCGCCGACCGAGCCGCGCCAATGGTTGATGACCGCGGGCAGCATGCCCATGCTGTCGATCACCTCGGCGTTGCGGGCGATGCTGTCCGCGCGCCGCTGGCTGGCCATGGCGGCGGTGTTGGCCTCCTTCAGGAGCTTCGAGGTCGACAGCTCCGACAGCATGGTCAGCCCGAACAGGATGAAGGCGCCGCCGAGGGCGATCCAGCCCATCACCGGGTGCAGCATGAAGATGACGCCGATGTAGATCGGCACCCAGGGCACGTCGTAGAGCGCCAGCGCGCCGGGCGAGGACATGAAGTTGCGGCAGACCGCGAGGTCGCGCAGCGCCTCCATCCGGTAGGGGCGGCCGCGCAGGGTGCTCTCGATGGCGCGGACGAAGCCTTCCGGCGCGACGCGGTTCTCCACCCAGACCGCCATGCGCTGCATGATCTGCGACCGGGCGGCTTCCAGCATCGCCAGCACCAGCACCGCGACGACGGCGATGATCGAGAGGTAGACCAGCGTGTCGAGGATGCGGGTGGCGAGGACCCGGTCGAAGACCTGCATCATGTAGAGCGAGGTCGTCAGCTGCAGCAGGTTCACCGCGCCGCTGAAGATGCCCACCAGCAGGAACTGCTTGCGGCAGGCGCCGATCGCCTTGCGGAGGATGCTTTCGGGGCCACCCATCCCGGGAAGGCCGCCGGCGCGCGGAGGGAGCATCGCGTCCTCAGTGCCCGGTCAGGCGGGCGAGCAGATGGGAATTTCCGGCCAGGGCATACAGCGCCGCGCCCCAGAGGCCGAGCGCGACGAGATTGGCCAGGACCAGGCGGAGGAAGCCGGGCCCCTGTGCCGCACCGGCGGTCGCCTCGGTGGCGGCTTCCTTGCGGATCTCGTCCACCCGGTTGTGCAGGTAGCGGAAGGCGAACTCGCTGAGCGCGGCGGTCGCCTGGTTGCGCAGCGCCTGGACCGCCTCCGCGTCGCGCGGCGGCGTGCCGCCCTCGGCAGCCATGGCGAAGGCGACCTGGGCGATCAGCCTGTCCTCCGGGCCCGGCTGGCTGGCGCGGAAGGCGGCGGGGCCGGGGAAGCTGGCGCCCGGCGGGGCGGGCCGGGGACCGGCCACGCCAGAGGGTGCGGCGGTGGCCGGGGCAGGATTCGGGGCCAGCCCGCCCGCCGCCGGGGTGCCGGTCCCTGCCGGGGCGATGGTGTCAGTCGTCTCGCTCATTGCCGTTCCTGGCCTCGGTCACCGCAACGCTCGGCCCGGCGGGCCGGCCGTGGGCAGATGCACCGCGCGGGGTGCCCGCCGGGGACGGCACCGCTTGCGCTCGCCGACCAGCGGGCTCCGCGACGCGGAGCGCCTCATTCTTGGCGCAGCCTAGCAGAAACCGCGCGCGCCGTCCTTCTCCCTCTGCGTGTAGGGCGGGATGCGTGATCGGGCCGTGAAGGGGAGGGAAGGCTCTGCCCATCCTTCCGTGAGTGGGGCAGCGCGCACCCCTTGCTCCGGGGCCGGCCCCCGGGCCGCGCCCCGCCCAAAAAAGGGTCAGGCCCCCGGGGCCGCACCCACCGTAACGCGTCAGCCCCCGGGGCCGCACTCACCGTAACGCGTCAGCCCCCGGGGGCACGGTCCGCCGGGAAATCCGGGCCTGGCACCGCGAGATAGGCGATCCGCTTGGCCTCCCGCCGGCCGCGGGTCACCGTGTCGAGGATCAGCCCGCAGGCGAAGGAGAGCAGGCCGGCGAGCCCGAGACCGGTCGACACAACCGCCGTCGGCAGCCGCGGCACCAGCCCGGTGCGCAGGTATTCGAACAGCACCGGCAGGAACAGCGCCAGCGCCAGCGCCGCCAGTACCGCGCCGCAGGCGGAGAAGAAGGCCAGCGGCCGTTCCCCCTTCACCAGGTTCACGATGGTCCGCAGGATGCGGAAGCCGTCGCGGTAGGTGTTCAGCTTGCTGGTCGAGCCGCGCGGACGCTCGCCGTATTCCGTCCGGACCTCGCCGACCGGCATGCGCAGTTGCAGGGCATGCACGGTGAACTCGGTCTCCGTCTCGAAGCCCTCGGCGAGCGCCGGGAAGGACTTCACGAAGCGGCGGGAAAAGGCACGGTAGCCGGAGAGCATGTCGCTGATCCGGTCGCCGAAGGTCAGCCGCACCATGCCGGTGAGCAGCGCGTTGCCGAACTGGTGGCCGGGCCGGTAGGCCGCCGCGGCGCGCTCGGCCGGCGTGATGCGCACGCCGGTGACCATGTCGAGCCGGTCTTCCAGCAGCATCCGCACCATCCCGGGCGCCGCCGCGGCCTCGTAGGTGCCGTCGCCGTCGACCAGGACGTACACATCGGCCTCGATGTCGGCGAACATGCGGCGGACGACATTGCCCTTGCCCTGCAGGGATTCGCCGCGGACCACCGCGCCGGCCGCCGCCGCGGCCGCCCGCGTGCCGTCGCGGGAGTTGTTGTCGTAGACATAGACGATGGCGTCGGGCAGGGCGGCCCGGAAGGCGCGGACCACGCCGGGGATCGCCACCTCCTCGTTGTAGCAGGGGATGAGGACGGCGATGCGGGGCCGGGGCGTGCCCGCGGGCAGGACGGTCGGGCTCATCAGCGGGCTCTCCGGCATGCCGGCATGCTCTCCGTCGCGGCCGGGGGATTCGGCTCCGGCAGCCTGTCGCCGCGCGGCGTAGCGGCCAAGCGTGGCGAAACCATGCCGCCGGCGAGACAGGGCGAAGGCGCCGCCAGGGAGACCCGTCCGGTCACGCGGCCCCCTTGAAGACGAAGCGGCGCGAGAGGCTGAAATTCACCACCAGCCCGGCCAGCGCGCCGATGCCGACGCCGATTTCGGGCCAGCGCGACACCGTCTCCGAGTTCACCAGCAGCACGGCGTAGACGCCGTAATTCGCCAGGAAGCCGCCCAGGTTGAACAGCAGGAAGCGCGCCCATTGCCGGGTACCGCCCGCGCCGGCGCGGTCGCGGAAGGTCCAGGCGCGGTTCAGGACGTAGGTGAAGGTCGCCGCCGCGAGGTAGGACAGCAGCCGCCCCACCCAGGGCCCGAGCCCGAGGATCAGCGCCAGCCGCAGGCTGCCGGCATCGACGAAGAAGCCGAGTCCGCCGACGGCGGTGAAGCGCGCGAGCTCCAGCAGCACGGCGGAGCGCCGCTCGCCGGCCCACCGGACCAGCAGGGCCCGGGCGCGCGCGGCGAGGCCGTGCCTCTGGGTTGCCTGCAGATCGCTGCTCATCGCCTCGGTGCGTCGGGTGGTGTTCTGATCACGGTTTCGCTGCGCCGGGTGGGATTCTGGCCACGGCGTCGGTGTGGTGTCGCGTCGGGCGCCGGCGTCCCGGGTGCCTCGCGGGGCGGCGTCCTTACGCCGTCCTGATGCGGCGCGCCATGCTTCCCGATGGCGCGCTTACGCCCCGCGGGCGCAGCCTGGCGGGGTCGCCGGGCATGCCGGCCGGCGCCGCCCGGCGCCGGGCCGGGCACGGCGCGCCAGGACACCCCGCCCATGCCCGCCGCGCCAGGCCGATGCTGACCCGCCATGGAGATCGCCCTCTGCCTCGCCGCGCTGGGGTGGGCCTTCGTCGGCTCGCTGCTGCTGGGTCTCGGCACCCGACCCACCGCGCCCGTGACCGCCTGGGCCTGGCTGGCGGGGGAGGTGCTGATCGGCGCGCTGGCCGTGCTGCGGGCGTTGGCGGGGCATGGCCGGCAGGACGGCTCCGCGTGACGCGAGGGTCTATGCTGGCGGACATGACCGATGTGCCTTCCTCCGGCATCACCGAGCCGCCTCCCGGCAGTGCAGCCGGCGCCACCCGCGCATCCTGGCCGCCCGCGCCGGCCGCCCGCCGCGCCTGGATAGCCCCCCTGGCGACCGCCGGGCTGGTCGCTACGACGAGCCTGCTCGCGCTCGCCGGCGATGGCGCGCTCTCCGAGGGCGGCATCGGCATGGTCTACCTGGTGCCCGTGGTCGCCGCGGCGGTCTGGTTCGGGCCCCTGCAGGGCGGGCTGGCGGCCATGCTCGGCTTCCTCTGCTGGAATTTCCTGTTCCTGCCGCCGCGCTACACCCTGGCCATCACCGGCGCGCAGGACCTCGTCGGCGCCGCCGTCTTCGCCCTGGTGGCGCTGCTGCTGGCGGGGACCACCGGGGGCCTGGGGCGTTCGGTCCGCGCGGCCTGGCGGCGGGAACGCGGCCTGGGCCGGCTGATCGAGGCCAGCCGCCGCCTCGCCGCCGCCGGCGACCGCGGCGACCTCGTGCAGGCGATCGCCGAGGAGGCGGCGGCGCTCGCCGGCGGCGCGGCCTGCGTGCTGCTGCCGCTGCCGCCCGCCCCGGGCGAGATGGCGCCGGAACCGGTGCTGCGCGCGGCCTGGCCCATCGCCGCCGGACCCGATGCGCCGGCTGCCTGGGAGGCGGCGCGCACCGCGATGGCCTGGGGCCGGCGGACCGGCCGCGACACCGCGCTGCTGCCCGAATCGGACTGGCAGTTCC
>JAIYAI010000798.1 GCA_027489135.1 Acetobacteraceae bacterium | reverse complement strand
CGATCCGTGCCACCGTCGGCGGTGGCTGCGTGCCCGTGCTGGAAGGCTGGGCTCGGGTTTAACCCGCCCTTAACCCGATCTTGTGCAGGGTCGCTGCCGATGGCCCTGCAGATGACATCGGCCCTAGTCGCGGCCTTCTTCGGCAGGACCGACACCAGCGCCTCCACCCCCAGCGCGGCGACCGCGCTGGCCACCTTCCGCCGCGCCAACCAGGTGGGCACGGAGGCGAAGGGGATCGCGCAGGAACGCAAGGATCCGGTCTCGATCCGCGCCGTCGACCAGTTCACCAAGGCGCTCGGCAAGGCGACGGACCTGAAGCAGGCGCTGGCGGACCCGCGCATCCTCGGGGTGCTGCTGCCGGCGCTGGGTCTGGCGGACAAGCAGGACCAGGTCGGGCTGGTGCGGCAGGTGCTGCTGTCCGATCCGGCGAAATCGGACAGCCTGGCGGCGCGGTTGGGTGGCATCTGGAAATCCGCCGCGGCGACGCTCGATCTCGGCAAGGGCGGCCTCGCCGCGTTGAAGGATCCCGCGACAGTCAAGCTGCTGACCGAGGGCTACCTGGCGTACCAGTACCGCACCGGCCTCGACGCCCAGGGGGCCGTGGTCTCCGACGCGCTCTACTTCCAGGAGAAGGCGGGCGGCGTGACGGATGTCTACACCGTGCTGGGGGACCCGGTGCTGCGCCGCGTCGTCACCGGCGCGCTCGGCCTGCCTACCGCCATCGCCCTCCAGTCGGTTGAGGCGCCGCCGCGCGCGGCCACCGCGCGCCTGAAGCTGGACAGCCTGCAGAAGCCGGCCGAGGTGCAGAAGCTGATCTCCCGCTACCTCATCTCCCAGGCCGGCAGCGGCGGGGGGGCCTCGCCGCTGTCGTTCTTCGCGTGACGGGTCAAAGCAGCGCGAAGACCCGGCCCGGGCCGCCGGTGCCGCCCTCGATCCGCGGCGCGCCGGCGATGATGGTCGCCCCCGTCGCCGGCAGGCGGCCGAGATTGGCCGCGCATTCCAGCCCCCAGCGCCCGGCGCCGAGCCAGGCCAGGTGGAAGGCGAAGTCCTTCGATCCGCCATGGTCGATGGACAGCGTGTCCACCGCGACGCCGGCGACGTTCCGCTCCAGCAGCAGCGGCGCGACATCGGGTCGGAAGCCGGGGAAGCGCAGCGCGCCCGCGGCGGTCGCGTTGCGGAAGCCCGGCGTGGCGACCTTCGCGTCCCAACCGGAGTTCAGCGCGACGCAGCTTCCCGCGGCGATGCGTCCATTCGTCCGCTCATGCGCGGCGATGTCCTCGGGGCCGAGTTGGTAGTCGGCATCGGCTTCGGCCCGGGCGCGGACGTCGATCACCACCAGCGGGCAGACGAGGGACTCCGGCGGGATCTCCGCCACCGATGGGCCGTTCGCGCTGAAATGCAGCGGCGCGTCGAAATGCGTGCCCACGTGCTCCATGTAGGTGAGCTGGTTCATGTTGTAGCCGTCGCGCGCGAAGCTGAGCTTGCGCTCGATCGCGATGGCCGGGCCGCCTTCGAAGGTCGGGAAGGCGGGGCCCAGCACATGCGTCATCTCGACGACGCGGCTGAAGCTGCGCGCCGTCTGCTGCGCTCGGGACGGGGCGGCGGAGAGCGCCATGGTGGCCGCCCCCGCGGCCATGGCAGAGAAGACGCCGCGCCGGCCCAGGCGGCGGGCGACGCTGTCGATCACGCAGGCGGTGCACACAGGGTGGGGCTCCTCTCCTCGATGGGCGCAGCATGCCAGATCACGGCCCCGTGCGCCCCCATCACGAAGCCGCCAGCCCGGCCCGCGGCGATGAAGGCGGGTGTCATGCTCGCGCCACGCGATGGCCTACGACATCTTCAAGCTGCTGCACCTGCTGGGCGTCGTACTGCTGCTCGGCAACGTCACGGTCACCTCCATCTGGAAGCTCTATGCTGACGGCACGCGCGACCCGGCGGTGATCGGCTTCGCGCAGCGCCTCGTCACCATCACCGACTGGTTCTTCACCCTCTGGGGCATCCTGCTGCTGGTCGTCGGCGGCTACGGCGCGGCCTGGCTTGGCGGCATGGACCCGCTGCGCGACGCTTGGCTGGTCTGGGCGGAGGCGCTGTTTGTGCTCGCAGGCATCATCTGGCTCGGCGTGCTGGTGCCGATCCAGATCAGGCAGGCCCGCATGGCGCGCGGCTTCGCGGCGGTAGGGGTGGTGCCGAGGGACTACTACCGGCTCGGGCGGCTCTGGATCGCCTGGGGGGTGGTCGCCACGGTGCCGCTGCTGGCGGCGATGTGGGTGATGCTGCGGAAGGGGTGGTAGGAGCGAGGGGTTATCGCCCCGCTGCGCCCACCGCCCCGTCGGCGTTGTGGTCGAACTCCGGCACCAGCCGGCCGAGCTGCGCCAGCGCGCCCCGCGCATTGCCGCCGCGCGCCGCGCCGGCGATCTCGTCGATCGCGCGGCCCACCAGCGCCGGGTCGGCGGTGCGCGGCGTCACGACGAAAAGCCCCGGCCACTGCGTCACGGTCGGCGCCTCGGTGCCGTAGTAGAGTTCCTCGGTCAGCTTCTCGCCTGGGCGGAGGCCGGTGAAGCGGATCTCGACATCCTCGTCCGGGCGCAGCCCCGCAAGCCGGATCATCCGCCGCGCGAGGTCGACGATCTTCACCGGCTTGCCCATGTCGAGGAAGAAGATGCCGCCCTCGGCCAGTTCGGGCGGCTGGTCGGCCCGGTCCTCGGCGCCGATGACGCTGGCCTGCAGCACCAGCCCCACGGCTTCTCGCACCGTCATGAAGTAGCGGCGCATGTCGGGGTGGGTGACGGTGAGAGGGCCGCCGCGTTCCAGCTGCCGGCGGAACAGCGGCACGACGGACCCGGTCGAGCCCAGCACGTTGCCGAAGCGCACTGTGACGCACCGCATGCCGCGCTTCGCCACCCGGGCCTGCATATCGATCGCCTGGCAGTACATCTCGGCCAGGCGCTTCGAGGCGCCCATCACGCTGGTCGGATTCACCGCCTTGTCGGTCGAGATGAAGACCATCGCCCGGCAGCCAACCGCGGCGGCGGCATCCGCCACGATCCGCGTGCCCTGGGCGTTGGTCAGCAGCCCCTCCAGCGGATCGTTCTCGACCATCGGCACGTGCTTGAGCGCCGCGGCGTGGAAGACCAACTCGGGCTTCAGCTCCTCGAAAAGGCGGCGGATGCGGGTCTCGTCCCGCACATCGGCGAGCACCGCCTTCTTCGGCACGTCGGCGTGGCGTTCCCGCAGCTCGAGGTCGATCTCGTAGAGCACGTACTCCCCGTGATCGAGCAGCGTGAGGTGCGACGGCCCCAGCGCCGCCACCTGCCGCGCCAACTCGCCGCCGATGGTGCCGCCGGCGCCAGTGACCAGCACGCGCCGGCCCTGCACCAGCCGCGCCATGCCCTCCCGGTCCAGCGGGATCTGCGGCCGGTCCAGCAGGTCCTCGATGGCGATGGGCTTCAGGTGCAGGCGCGCGCTGCCCGGCGGTTCCAGCTGGTCGGCGATGCGGCGCTGCGCGGGGTCGAGGTCGGTGGCGCTCGGCGCCCGGCGCACCGGGATGCCGTGCCGGTCGGCAAGATCCAGCAGCCCCTCCAGCGCCGGCCCCTGCAATTGCGGGGAGGCGAGGACGATCAGCGCCGGCAGCCGCCCCTCGGCCTGCAGCTTCTCGAAGACCAGGGGCGCGTCCTGCACCGTGCCCAGGATCGGATGGCCCTGGATGCGCCGGCCGGCCTGGCGCTCCCGCAGCGAGAGCAGGCCCATGACTCGGAAGGCCGGCGCACGCTCGGCCAGCAGGGCGCGCAGGAAGATGTCGGCGACATCCCCGGCGCCGACCAGCAGCACGGGTTGCGGCTCGAACAGCGCGGTCGGGTCGCGCCGGGCGTGGCGCAGCCGCCCCACCACCCGCGACAGGCCGAGCAACGGCCCGAGGACGAGGGCGTGGATCACGGGGAAAGCGGCGTTGTCCGGTCGCCAGGCGCCCAGCAGGTGCAGCCCGCCCCAGAACAGCGCCGCGGCGCCCGCGGCGGCGATGGCGATGCGGATCAGGTCGTGCAGGCCTGCATAGCGCCAGTACTGCTGTGCCAGCCGGACCGGCAGGCCGGCGACGCCGAGGGCCAGCATCCCGCCCGGGATCGCGGCCAGCCACCAGCCCGCGGCGGGCCAGGCGGAGGGGCCGGCCAGCAGCATTGCCAGCGGCA
Organism: Acetobacteraceae bacterium; assembly: GCA_027489135.1. GTDB lineage: Bacteria > Pseudomonadota > Alphaproteobacteria > Acetobacterales > Acetobacteraceae > JAIEOP01. The sequence continues at coordinate 1,517 of JAIYAI010000798.1, read as the reverse complement.
CCGCCAGCGCCGCCACCAGGGAATCGATGGCGAGGTTCAACAGGATGCGCTGAGGGGCCCGGCGAGTCGGGCGGTCGACGGCCATGCCGGCGCTATACGCCGCCCGCCGCGGCCGGGCCAGCATCCGCCAGAGCGGCCGGCGCGTCGGCGCGGGCGCCGCCAGCGGGGCGAGATGGTCGTAGAGCCCGGTCAGGCGCTCCGCCTCTCCCTGCCAGCCATAGGGGCCGAGCGCCGCGGCACGGCCGGCAGCCCCCAGCGTCCTCCGCCGCGCCGGCCCGGTCAGCGCCGCCACGGCGGCGGCGATCGCGGCCGGGTCGCCGGTGTCGACGCAGGCGCCGCAGCGGGCACGGCGGACGGCGGCCGCGACCTCGGTGGCGAAGTCCGGCACGATGACCGGCAGGCCGGCCAGCATGCAGTCAAACAGCTTGTGCGGCAGGGCCAGCGCGTGGTTCGCCTCGCCGCGCTGGAACAGCACCAGGCCGATGTCGCATTCGGCGACGCGGGCCAGCGCCTCCGCCTGCGGCAACCAGGGGAAGCGCTCGATCCGATCGGTCAGGCCGTGGCGCGCGGCTTCGGCCAGGAAGGCGGGCTCCGACCCGTCGGTGAAGCGCCCGACCAGGCGCAGCCGCGTGCCGGGCGGGCAGAGGGCCAGCGCCGCCAGCATCTGCGGCCAGCCCCGGCTGCGGCCGAGCGCCCCGCTGTGCACCAGCGTCACCGCCCCGGGCCCGTGCTGCCGCGGGACCACGGGCAAGGCGGGGGCGTAATTGCGCACCGCGATGGTGCGCTCAGGCGCGCCGAAATCCCGCGACAGCCCGTCCTTTGCCACCACCACCGCATCCGCCGCGCGCCCCGCCAGCCGGCACAGCCCCCGCATCAGCGCGCGTGCGGGCCTGTGCAGCCAGGCCGGCAGCCGGGGATCGAGCCGCGAGGGGTAGTGCTCATGCACGTCGAGCACGACCCGCGCGCCGCTGCGCCGCGCCGCCAGGATCGCGGCCAGCCAGGCATCGGGCTCGCTGCCATGCAGGACGGCGGCGCCCGAGGCCGCGGCGCGGCGGGCGAGCGCCGGGATGCCGCGGATCCGCCCGGACCAGCCGCGGTGCCGGGGATAGGTCTCGATCCCGACGCCGGCGACCTCGCGCGGGGCATCGGCGGGGCCGGGGCAGAGGTGGCGCACGCGCCAGCCGGCCTCGACCAGGGCCGCGCCCTCCTTGTGCACGACGCGGACGTCGTCCGGGGGATGCGCGGCCGACAGCATGACGACGAGCGGCGCGGTCATCCCAGCATCTCCCCGAGATGCGCGACCATCCGCGCGCCCGCCTGGCCGTCCCAGAGCGGGATCGGGCGGGCGCGCGGCCAGCGCCCGGCCAGCACCTCCGCGACCGCGCCGGGCAGGGCCGCCGCTGTGATAAGTCGGCTCGACCCGGCCTCCAGCGTCACCGGGCGCTCCGTGGCGTCGCGCAGGGTCAGGCAGGGCAGGTCGAGCGCCGTCGCTTCCTCCTGCACCCCGCCGCTGTCGG
>JAIYAI010000579.1 GCA_027489135.1 Acetobacteraceae bacterium | reverse complement strand
GCCTCCCCGCTCATCGGCTTCCTGCACAAGGCGACGGGCAGCCTGGCCGCGGGCATGCTGGTGCTTGCCGGCTTCGCCGCGGTGATCCTGCTCTGCGCCCTGGCCTTCCCGAACCGGCGCGAGGAGTTGGAGCCCGAGCTCTGGGCGCGGGCGGCCCCCGGCGGGGCGGCGCAGCCGGCGGCGGCGGAATAGCCTCGCTTGCCCCTGCGGGCCGGCGGGTGTTAGCGCCCGTGGCCTTAAGGGGAGAGAACGGATGTCGCAGCGCTTCGCGGGCAAGGTTGCCATTGTCACCGGCGCCGGATGTGTGGGGCCCGGCTGGGGCAACGGCCGCGCCATCGCGGTCGGACTGGCGCGGGAAGGCGCAACCGTCATCGGCGTCGACCGCAATCCGGATTCGATGACGGAGACGGCGGAGCGCATCGCCGCCGAGGGCGGGCGCTTCGAGACCGCGACACTCGACGTGACGGACAGCGCCGCCATCGCGCGGCTGGTGGCCGATGTGGTCGCGCGGCATGCGCGGATCGACGTGCTGGTGAACAATGTCGGCGGCTCGGCGCGCGGCGGCCCGGTGGAGCTCGCCGAGGAAACCTGGGACCTCCAGATCGATACGAACCTCAAGAGCGTCTTCCTCACGCTCAAGCACGTGCTGCCGGTGATGGAGAAGCAGGGTGGCGGCGCGGTGGTGAACCTGGCCTCCACCTCCGGCATCCGCTGGACCGGCTCCGCCCAGGTCGCCTATGCGGCCAGCAAGGCGGGGGTGATCCAGCTCTCCCGCGTCGTCGCGGTGGAATACGCGGCGAGGGGCATCCGGGTGAACACGGTGGTGCCGGGGCAGATGCACACGCCGATGGTGGAGGTCCGCCTCGCCGGCCAGCGCACCGGCGGCGACGTGGATGCTCTGGTGAAGCAGCGCCTGTCGCGCATTCCCCTGGGCTTCGCCGGGGACGGGCGGGACACGGCGGCGGCGGTGCTGTTCCTGGCTTCCGACGAGGCCCGCTTCGTCACCGGGACGGAGCTGGTGGTGGATGGCGGAATGTCGGTGCGCTGCGGCTGATCAGCGCGTCCCAAGCACCCTGGCGAGCCTGGCCACCGCCTCGCGCGCCAAGTCCGGGCTGACGGCGAAGCAGATGCGCACGAAACCCTCGCCCTCGGGCCCGAAGGCGGTGCCGGGGGCGACGCCGACCTTCGCCTCCTCCAGCAGGCGGAAGGCGAGATCCAGGCTCTTCTCCCCCGTCTCGACCTTCGCCATCAGGTAGAAGGCGCCCTCGGGCGGGAAGACGGTCACGCCCTTCAGCCGCGACAGCCCCTCCACCATGATCGTCCGCGCCTCGACGCAGCGGTTGACCATGGTGCGGATCACGTCGTCGCCCTGCTCCAGCGCCGCCACCGCGGCGTGCTGGATGAAGGTCGGGATGGAGGTGGTGTTGTACTGGCCGAGCTTGGCGAAGGTTGCCGCCAGCGCCGCCGGATAGGTGATCCAGCCGGCGCGCCAGCCCGTCATTGCCCAGTTCTTGGAGAAGGTGTTGGTGACGATCAGCCGGTCGTCCGGGGCGCAGACCTGCAGGAAGGACGGCGCGATGGCGTTGCCGTAGGTGAAGTGGTTGTAGACCTCGTCGGAGACGATCCAGAGCCCGCGTTCCCGCGCCGCGTCGCGCAGCGCCTCCATCTCCGGCAGGGTCATCACCCAGCCCGTCGGGTTGGAGGGCGAGTTTACCACGATCATCCGCGTGCGCGGCGTCACCGCGGCCAGGATGTCCTCGAGCGGCCAGGCGAAACGCCCGCCCGCGACCTCCCGGAACGGCACCGCCACGGGGACGCCGCCGGTCACGCGCACGGCCTCCCCCAGGTTCGGCCAGCCCGGGGCAGGGACGATCGCCTCGTCGCCGGGCTCGAGCAGCGCCTGGCAGGCCTGCATGATGGCGTTCATGCCGCCGGCGGTCAGCGCGAAGCGCTCCGGTGCCACCTCCACGCCCCAGTGGCGGCGATGGTAGTCCGACAGCGCGTGGTGCAGCGCGGGAATGCCGCGCGAATAGGTATAGCGTGTCTCCCCGGCCAGCATGGCCCGGTGCGCGGCCTCGATCACGAAGGGCGGCGTCGGCAGGTCGCCCTCGCCGATCCACAGCTTGATCACGTCCGGGTCGTGCCGCCCGCGGTCGGCCACCATGCCGATCTGGCTGGTGCCGACGCCCTGGATGCGGGCGGGCAGGGTGGCGGCGAGATCGTCGACCATCTGGTCCATGCGGCGGGGCGTCCCTTGGGAAGGGGCGCCGCATGCCGTGGCGCGGGCCCTCCGGCAAGCCCCTCGTTGGACTATCCCGGCGCGAAGCGCCTCAGCGCCGCCTCGTCGAGTTCGATCCCGAGGCCCGGCCCCTTCGGCACTGCCAGCATCCCCGCGGCATAGCGCAGGGGCTCCCGCAGCACCCCGTCGCGCAGCGCGTTGTCGCCGGTGTCGTATTCCAGGATCGCCGGCAGGGGCACGTGGTCGGCCGCCGGGTAGTTCGGATGCGCCGCCATCAGGTGCACTGCCGCCGCCAGCCCGACCCCGCTGCCCCAGCAATGCGGCGACAGGCGCAGATGCTCGGCGCCGACGAGCGCGGAGATCACGGTGCCCACGGCATAGCCGCCGCAGAGCGTCAGGTCCGGTTGCAGCACGGCGGCGAGGCGCCCGTCGATCAGGCGCCGATGCTCGAACAGCGCGTAGTGTGCCTCCCCCGCCGCCACGGGGATGGGGGCGCGGTCGCGCAGCGCGGCGTAGCCGGCCCAGTCCTGTGGGGCGACCGGTTCCTCGTACCAGTGGATGTCCTGGTCGGCGATGCTGCGCATGCTGGCCAGTGCGCCCTCGGCCGTCATGTTGCCGTTGCCGTCCACCGTCAGTAGCGCGTCGAGGCCGATGATGCGGCGGGCGAGAGCGCAGCGCGCCGCGTCCTGCCGGGCATTGCGGCCGATCTTGATCTTGTGCGCCGTGTGGCCGTTGGTGGCGGCGCGCTCCACCTGGCGGGCGAGCGCGGCGTCCTGGTCGTCCTCCGCCGTGAAGTAGCCGCCGCTGCCATAGACCGGCACCGCCTCCCGCAGCCGGCCGCCGAGCAACTCGGCGACGGAGACGCCGAAGCGCTTGCCCATCACGTCATGCGCGGCGATGTCGATGCCGCCCATCAGCGCGACCATGCTGTTGCCGGTGCCGAAGTGGTAGGCGCCGGCGAGGACCTGCTGCGCGATGCCGCGCTGGTTCGCCAGGGGCTGGCCGATGTACCGGGCCTTGATGACGTCGAGGTAGGCGGCGGCGACGGCGGGCGGCCCCCAGGCCTCGCCGATGCCCTCGATCCCGTCATCGGTCAGCAGGCGGATGATGCCGGCCTGGCGCTTCGGCGTGAGGCCGCGGGCGGAGCCGTAGGGGATGCGCACCGGATATTCCACCGGCACCACCTGGATATCGCGGATGCGGGTCATGGCGTTGTCTCTCCCCGTCGCGGCGCGTCAGTCGAAGCGCCAGTGGTCGTAGTCCTCGGCGGCGTAGGCGAGCATGCGCCGGCGCGTCGCCTCCGTGATTTCCGGGTCCGGGAATTCCCGCCCGCCGCGCTGCTTATGGCCCAACGCGACAGGCGCGCCGGCGAGGTCGGAGAGGAATTGCTGCAGGGCCGGCAGGTCCCGCATGTCGAAGACCTCGGCGAAGGCGGCGGGGTCGCGGCCAAGGAAGCGGACCTGCAGGTCCGTATGGTGCCCGATCGACCAGGACAGCGCACGGTAGCCGTCGAGCCTCTCGATGAAGAGGTCGAGATCCGGATCGGGCGGCAGGCCGTGCTGCGCGAAGACCTCGGCGCCCGCCCGCGCCACCGAAAGCTCCCGGTGGTGCAGCACGCGGTTCTTCCAGCAGGAAACGAGGCGGCGGATCGGGTCGCGGATCACCGCGATGCGCAGCAGCCCGGCGGTTTCGGCGAAGCTTTCGGGCGTGGCATAGGCGCTGAAGTAGCCGGGCGTGTTGTGGATATACATCCTGCGCCCGTCCAGCCCGGTCCAGGGCGCGAAGGGCCGGCCCTCGTTCAGCGCGAAGAGCGCCTCCTTCACCGAGGTGCAGGCGTTCTTCGGCACCGCGAAATAGGCGAGGCCGAGGGCGGGGACGAGGACGGGCACGCGCGGCTCCGGGCAGGCTACCGGCCGACCCTGACGCGAAACGCCGCGGGAATGAAGGGGGCGAGGCAGGGTTATTGACGCGCCCCGCCGCCCGGCCCGAGGGTGCGCAATGCCGATTCTCTCTGGTCACGCGAAGCTTGCCGGCGTCATGGGCTGGCCCATCGCCCATTCCCGCTCCCCCCTGCTGCATGGCACCTGGCTGCAGCGGCACGGGATCGACGGCGCCTACATGCCGCTCGGCGTCCGGCCGGAACGGTTCGCCGATGCGGTGCGCAGCTTGCGCGACCTCGGCTTCCGCGGCGCCAACGTGACCCTGCCGCACAAGGAGGCGGCCTTTGCCGTCTGCGATGCGGTCGATGCCTCGGCGCATCGCGCGGGCGTGGTGAATACGCTGGTGTTTCGCGGGGACGGGTCGATCCACGGGTCCTGCGCCGATGGCTGGGGGTTCCTCGAGAACATCCGCGCCGCTGTGCCGGGCTGGACCGCCGCGGCAGGGCCGGTGGTGGTGCTGGGCGCGGGCGGATCGGCGCGGGCGATCACCGCGGCGCTGATCGATGCCGGCGCCCCGCGCGTGACCCTGGTGAACCGCACGCCCGCACGGGCGGAGGCCCTGGCGAAGGCGCTGGGCGGGCCGATCGAGGTAGCGACCGAGGCGCCGCTCGACGGCGCGGCCCTGCTGGTCAACACGACCTCCCTTGGCATGCAGGGACAGCCGCCGCTGGCGATCGACCTCGCGCCGCTGCCGGTGGGCGCCGTCGTGGCGGACATCGTCTATGTGCCGCTGGAGACGGCGCTGCTGGCACAGGCGCGGGCGCGCGGCCTTCGCATGGTGCCGGGCCTCGGCATGCTGCTGCATCAGGCACGGCCGGGCTTCGAGGCCTGGTTCGGCGTGGCGCCGGTGGTGGATCAGGCACTCTACGACGTGGTCGCGGCCGATATCCCGCGGCACCCGTCATGAAGGTGATCGGCCTCACCGGCGGCATCGGCATGGGCAAGTCCACCGCCACCAACACGCTGCGCCGCCTGCGCGTGCCGGTCTTCGATGCCGATGCCGCGGTGCATGGGCTGCAGGCCAGGGGCGGCCGCGCGGTGCGGCCGATCGGCGCGGCCTTTCCCGATGCGGTGCGCAACGGCGCGGTCGACCGGGAGGCGCTGCGTCGCGCCGTGCTCGGCAATCCGGAGGCACTGAAGCGCCTGGAGCGCATCGTCCACCCGCTGGTCCGGCAGGAGGAGCGACGCTTCATGGCCGCGGCGCGCCGGCGCGGCGAGAGGCTGGTGGTGCTGGACGTGCCGCTGCTGTTCGAGACGGGCGGCGCGGGGCGCTGCGACGAAGTGATCGTCGTGACCGCTCCCGCCGCGGTGCAGCGCTGGCGCGTGCTGCGCCGGCCCGGCATGACGGAGGAGCGCCTGCGCGCCATCCTCGCCCGCCAGACGCCGGACAAGGAAAAGCGCCGTCGCGCCGACCACCTGGTGCATTCCGGCCTGTCGCGCCACTTCGCGCAGCGCCGGATCCGCCAGATCGTCCGGGAGGCGCGGACGCCATGACCCGGCAGATCGTCCTCGACACCGAGACCACGGGCCTCGACCCGCTGACCGGCGACCGCGTGCTGGAGGTGGCCTGCGTCGAGATCGTCAACCTGATGCCGACGGGCCAGGTCTTCCACCGCCTCATCGACCCGCAGCGCGACATCCCGCCCGAGAGCACCCGGGTGCATGGCTTCACTGCGTCCATGCTCGCGGGCAAGCCGCTCTTCGCCGACATCGCGGCGGACCTACTGGCGTTCCTCGGCGACAGCCCGATCATCGCGCACAACGCGCCCTTCGACTTCGGCTTCCTCGATGCCGAGTTCCAGCGCTGCAGCCGGCCCGCGCTGGACCGCGCACGCATGGTCGACAGCCTGGAGATCGCCAAGAAGCGCTTCCCCGGCCTGCCGAACAACCTCGACGCGCTGTGCCGGCGCTTCGGCATCGACAACTCGATGCGCACCAGCCACAACGCGGTTCTCGACACGCAGCTTCTGGCCCAGGTCTACCTGGAGCTGATGGGCGGGCGTCAGCCCGGGCTGACGCTGACCACCACGCTGGTGCGCCCGGCGCCGGCGCTGGCTGGCGGCGCCGCGGCGGGTCCGGTGCAGCGCACGCCGCGGCCGATCCTGCCGACGGAGGCCGAGATCGAAGCCCATGCGGCGTTCGTGAAGACCCTGAAGGACCCACTATGGTTGCGGCCACCCTTCGCGCCGCCGGAGGCAATGCCGGGCGGAGAGGGAACGGCCTGAGCGGCGGCAGGGCCGAACCCTCAAGATTTATATGACAATTTCCTTGGTGCTCCGTCGACGCTTCCGGTTGTGCGCTGCAGCACTTTGCGCGATGTCGGTCGCAGAGCCATGACTCACGAGGCTGAGACAATGCTGCGACTGGATGCGCCCGTCCCGATTGGCGCGGGGCACGAGGATGTATTGCTGCTGCGGAATTTCCACCCTCCGGAGGACGGCTTCGCCTGGTCATCCCGGCGATGGTGCGAGATCGTCTTCTCCCTCAACCCGGACGACGCGGAGGGGATGGATGAGGTGGTGCTGGCCATCGACGTGAATGCGTTTCAGCGGCCCTTCCTCGCGCCCGGCGTGGATCTCCTGGTGCATCTCAACGGCCTGCGCCTCGGCGGTGCCATCATCCACCGCCGTCAGATGGTCGAGTTCCCCGTCCCCGCCTCGCTCCTGACGCGCGAGCGGAACGTGCTGGCCCTGGATGTGCCCGACGCGGCCAGCCCGGCCGAATATGGTGGCGACGACACCCGGCTGCTCGGGCTGCAGCTTTTCTCCGTCGGCATCCTCGGCATCGACCCCGCGGAGCTGCCGGATGAGCCGCCGCAGCGTGACAGGGTGCGTGCCCGCGCCTAGTCTTGGGGATCGTCCAGGACAAGCAAGAACGGACCCGCCGCATGTCGAACGTTCCCGCAGAGGTCATCGCCCAGCTTGCGCCCCATGGCGTGCTGCGCGCCGGCATCAACATGGGTAATTTCCTGCTCGTCACCGGC
>JAIYAI010000700.1 GCA_027489135.1 Acetobacteraceae bacterium | reverse complement strand
TGGCCGTCGGGCTGATGATGCTGCCGGCGATCGCGGCGCGGCACTGGGCACGGCAGGTGGGGGGGATGGTGCTGGCCGCCGTGCTGGTGGCGATGGGCGCGTCCTTCACGGGGCTGCTCGCCTCCTACCACCTCGACCTGCCGACCGGCCCCGCCGTGGTGCTGGCGGCGGGGCTGGCCTGGGCAGTCTCGGTCCTCGCGGGCCCGGTGGACGGGCTGCTGGCGCGGCTGCTGGCCCGGCACCGGCATCTGGCCGGGTAGCCCCTCAGGGCACCAGCCGCGCCAGCACCGCCTCGCCCCGCCCGCCTTCCAGCAGGCCGCCGGTGCCGAGGGCGAGGAGGCTCCGCCGGTCCGGCGCGAAGGCGACCGCCGTGCTCCCCTCCAGCCCCGGCGCCGGGATCAGCACCGGCGTCGCCGCCCCGGGCGCGAGGCGTGCGATCCCCTCGGCATGCGTCGCGGCGAAGACGGTGCCGTCCGGCGCCACGGCGAAGTCGTCGACGCCCTGCGCCATGGCGGCGACCTGCTCCGGCGCGCCGCGCGGGATCAGCCCGTCCAGCCCGATCCGCAGCAGCGTCCGCCGTGCCGAGTTCGAGACCAGCAGCGCCCCCGGCCCGGACCGCTTGATGCCGTTCACGCCCGGCAGCGGCCGCCCCTCCACGGGGGCCAGGCTGGGATCGTCGAGCCAGGGCCGCGCCGCCCGGGTCTCGAGGTCGACGATCCAAATCCGCCCCAGCCCGCTGTCGGCCAGCAGCAGCAGCCCCGGTGCCAGCAGCAGCGCGCCGTTCGGGAAGATCGCCTCCGGCAGCGGCACCCTTCGGACGACGGCGCCGTCCGGGGCGAGCACCAGCACCGCCGCCTGGCCGCGCATCGCCGCCGGCCCCTCCATGAAGGAGGCGCCATGCACCGCCAGCGCCTGCCACCCGGCGCCGAGCGGCGTCAGGCTGACCGGATGCGCCGGCACCTCCGCATGCAGGGTGGCACCGGTCACGGGCGACCAGGCCTCGATCCGGCGCGCGAAGTAGTTGGTGAAGAGCACGCTGCCGTCGGGCGCGACGACGAGGTTCTCGAGGAAGGTGCCGTTCGGGAAGCGCACCAGGATCTCCGGCGCTGCCTGGGCGCGGGCGGCCACTGGCAGCAGCGCGGCCAGCATCAGCACGTCGCGGCGCGGGGTCATCGCAGGATCATCGGCGAGAGGACGGGGGCCATCAGCATCTCGAACTCCAGGTTCGTCGCGCTGACGATGTTCTCGACGATCAGCCCGTCCTGCACCCGCGCGACATGGGTCTCGTCGAACAGGATGACACGGCCCGTGGCGGCGACGCCGAGGAAATCCCCGGCATGGCGCTGGCGCGACTGGAAGCGGGTGACGACGCGCGTGCCGTCGGCCGAGGCGAACTGGTCGAGGATGACCAGCGGCGCCTCCGCCGGGAAGGCGGCGACGAAGCCGGTGATGATCGCCTTGTACTCCTCGAGCCCGTCGATCGGGCCCATGGGCTTCAGCCCGGTGATGCCCTGGATGCGCGGATGCGCCGTGGCGTCCGCGGCGGCGAGGTCGCCGCGGCCGAGGAAGTCCTCGATGAAGCGCCGGACGATGGCAAGGTTGCTGTCCATGGCGGTCATCCCCTGAAGACGGTCTCGGCGCGGAAGCCGCCGGGCGGGTCGCGGTGCAGGTCCAAGTAGGCTTCGGCGATGCGGTCCGGATCGAAGGGCGTGCCGGGGGCGACGGCGCCGTCCACCGTCACCATCCCGGCATGGATGCCCTCCGGCGCCAGCTCCGCATGCAGGGTCAGCGCCAGGCTGCGGAGCCCCGCCTTGCCGATGGCCAGCGATGCCGCCGGCAGCCAAGGCGTGGGATCGAGCGCGAGGCCGCCGCCGGTCAGCAGGATGCTGCCGCGCCCGGCCGCGCGCATGCCCGGCAGCGCCGCGCCGATCGCCGCCATGGCGCCGCCCACGTTCACCGCGAAGTCGGCCGCCAGCGTCGCCGCCGTCTGCGCCGAGGGCGGCGCGAGATGCGCGGCATAGGCGTTGTAGACCAGCACCTCCGTCCCTGCCGGGATCGAAGCGGCGACGGCTGCCGCATCCGCGGCATCGACGGCGCCGAGGGTCACGCCGGGCCCGGCGAGCGCCGCATGGCGGTCCGGGCTGCGGCAGAGGCCGCGCACCGCGAAGCCCGCCGCGGCGAAGCGGCGGGCGACGGCGGCGCCGATCCCCGGGCCGTAGCCGATGACGACGCATAGTCGGTCCATCCGGAACTCTCCCTGGTGTCGTCCCGGAATCTTCGGCGGCGCGTGCCATGAACAAGGCCGTGCTTTATGATATCGTGATGAATCTGTTTCATAATGCCGACCTCAACCTGCTGCGCGTCTTCGACGCCGTGATGCAGGCGCGTAGCGCCTCGCGCGCGGCGGCGCTGCTGGGGGTCTCCCAATCCGCGGTCAGCCACGGGCTCGCGCGGCTGCGGGAGATCACCGGCGATCCCCTCTTCGTCCGGAGCGCCGGGCGGATGGAACCGACGCCGCGGGCGCAGCGCATGGCCGCGCCGGTGCGCGACGCGCTGGTGCTGGCGGCGGAGACGCTGCGCGGCGACGGAGAGGCGCAGTTCGACCCCGCGCGCGGCCGGCGCGTCTTCACCATCGGCGCCGGCGACTATGCGGCCGCGGTGGTGCTCGGCGGCCTGGTCGCGGAGATCTCCGCCCGCGGCTGGGATATCGGCATCTCCGTGCTGCCGGCCGACCGCGTCACCGCGCCGCGCATGCTGGATGCGGGGGAGATCGACCTTGCCCTCGGCCTGATGCCGGTCAGCCAGCGCTGGCACGAGCACCAGGTGCTGTTCACCGAGACCCAGGCCTGCCTCTTCGACGGGCGGCGGCTGGGGATGGCCGCGCCGGTGTCGGTGGCGGAGTTCCTCTCCCTGCCGCACCTGGTGCCGTCGCTGAAGGGCGAGTTCGAGAGCTTCGTCGACGAGGAACTGGCCGCGCGCGGCCATGCCCGCCGGAGCATCCTGGCGACGGCGCATTTCCTCTCGATCCCGTTGCTGCTGCGCAGCACCGCAGCCTTCGCGACCCTGCCGACGCGGCTCTGCGCGGCCTGCGCGAATGCGGCGTCGCTGACCATCAGCCCGCTGCCGGTGCCGGTGAGGCGCTTCGAGGTCTCGATGCTCTGGCACAAGCGCGACAGCGCCTCGGCGGCGCAGCGCTGGCTGCGGGCGCGGATCGCGGCGGCGAACCCCGCGGAGCCGCGGCCGGGGTGAGATGTCGCGACGACGTGGCTTGCGGCGTGCGGCGTTATGATTAACCATAGGGTTAACCATTCCCGTGGAGCGCCCCGATGCCCGTCGAGCCCTACCTCTTCTTCGAAGGCCGTGCCGAGGAGGCGCTGGAATTCTACCGCGCCGCGCTGGGCGCCGAGGTGACGGCGCTGATGCGCTTCCGCGACAACCCGGAGCCGGAGCACAATCCCCCCGGCGCGGCGGAGAAGGTGATGCATGCGAGCTTCAGCGTGGGTGGCAGCACCATCATGCTCTCGGACGGGCGCTGCGCGGGGGCGACGCGCTTCGACGGCTTCGCCCTCTCCCTCGCGCCGCCGGACCAGGCGACGGCGCAGCGCTGGTTCGACGCGCTGGCGGCGGAGGGGGCGGTGGTGATGCCGCTTGGCCAGACCTTCTGGTCGCCCTGCTTCGGCATGGCGAAGGATCGCTTCGGCGTGACCTGGATGATCAACCGCCAGGCGTGAGGCTGCTCTAGCTTCCCTCGCCGTAGCCGTTCTTCTTCATCGCCTTCGTCGCCCCCTGCAGCTTGTCCATCACCGCCAGCGCGATGCCGCCGAGCAGGAAGAGCGCGTGGATCGCAAGGCCCCAGGTGATCTCGCGGTCGGAGAACTGCTCGACCTTGAGGAAGATCTGCAGCAGATGGATCGAGGAGATGGCGATGATCGCCGTCGCCAGCTTGAGCTTCAGGTTGCCGGGATCGACGCCCTCCGCCACCCAGTCCACGCCCTTGTCCGCCGCCCCCTTGTCGAGGCGCGAGACCATGCTGTCGTAGGAGGCGATCGCCACCATCACGACGAGGCCCGCGACCAGCGTCGAATCCAGCAGATAGAGGATGCCGAGGAGGAGGTCGTTGTCCTCCGCCTCGAACACGGTGCTGCCGAATTTCCAGACCTTCAGCAGGAAGCGCACGGCGTAGCAG
>JAIYAI010000284.1 GCA_027489135.1 Acetobacteraceae bacterium | reverse complement strand
GGGCTTCGGCACCTTCAAGCAAGTGCTGGCCGAGGCGCTCGTCGCCCACCTCGCGCCGATCCAGGCGGAGATGCAGCGCCTCTTGGACGACAAGGCCGCGCTCGACGCCGCGCTGCGGCTGGGCGCCGAGCGTGCCTCCGCGATCGCCGAGCCCGTGGTGACGGAGGTCGAGCGGATCGTCGGCTTCCTGCCGCGCTGACCCGTCCTACTCCAGCCGCCAATTACGCCCGGCGAAGGAGCGCAGCGTGGTATCCGTGTCGGTGCTGCTCACCTCGATGGAGGTGAGCACCTCCGGCACGGCGATCAGCACCTCCGCCTCGTCGCCGAGACCCTCCAGATCGATGCTGAGCAGCGTCCCGTTCTCACCCTCGAGATGGCAGGGCAGTGGGCGCCGGTCGGCCGCGGTGAAGGCCGCGATCTCGTCGCGCCGGATGCCGTTCACCACCGAAACGTCGACCGTGAGCGTCCGCGAATGACGGCGCCGGAGCGAGAGCCGGGAGACGCGGCAGGGCCCGGCCCACCATTCCAGCGCCCCGGTGTTGTCGCGGCTCGGCATCAGCCAGCCTTCGGTCAGCCAGATCGCTTCCTCGTCGCGCGAGAAGGCCAGCGTCGCCGGGCTGCGTGGATCGACACCCTGCAGCGTCACCCGGCGCCTGTAGTCCGCCATCCAGCGCCGTGCCCTTACCCAGAGCGCTAGATCGAGGTCGTAGATCTCGGGCATCGCCGCGACGATCCGATGCAGCGCCGCCTGGTCCAGTGGGTCCGGCGGCGCGACGTTGACGACCAGTCCCGCCGCCGGGACATGGTGCCCCGTCTCGCGCGCCCAGAGCAGGACGAACTCGTCGATCACCTCGGTCGGCACCAGCCAGCGGATGCGGGCCAGCGCCGGCAGAAGGTTGGCGTGCAGCCAGTCCGGGCTGCTGCCCTCGAGGACCGCCTGCTCGCCCGGCGGAATCACCGCCTCGATCAGCGACCGGCTCTGCTGGTTGCACCAATGCGCCGCATAGTGGCGGAAGAACTCCGCCGGCCGGAGCGCATGTGCCGCCCTGTGCAGGCGGTTCTCGGGCTCGCGCCGGACATGCATGTATGACGAGACGATCCGCGCGACGGGGTCGCGCACGGTGCACAGGATATCCGCCGCCGTTGCTTCCACCAGGATCGGGCCGGCGACATGCGCTTCGACGAAATCGCGATTCGCCAGCAGGTCATTCAGCAGGCCCGTGTCACGCGGGAAGACGATATCGCCGCGCAGGATATGGCTGCGATCGAGCGCGAAGGCCGAGGCCAGACGGTTCGCCAGGGTCTGCCCTCCCGTCTTCGGGAGGTGCAGATAGAAGATCGGCCGTGTCACAGCACTAGTTCTTCTTCAGCCTGTCGCCGGAATCAGGTCCGGCATTTCATCCGTTCATCGCATCGGCAGCGCCGACGCGCAACAAGAACGGCCCCTGGGCCCGAAGCCAGGCGACCGCTGCGGCACGATGATCCGAAAGCCGCGCGACATGCTCCCAGAAGCGGGGCGAGTGATTCAGTTCGAGCAGGTGCGCGACCTCATGCGCCACGACGTAGTCCAGCACCCAGTCCGGCACCATCACGAGCCGCCAGGAGAAGGCGAGCGTGCCGTCCGGCGCGCAGCTTCCCCAGCGGCTGCGCGTGTCCTTCAGGCGCAACCCGGCGATCCGTACGCCCAGGACCGCCGCATGGCGCGTCGCCACGGCCTCGATGCGACGTCGCGCTTCTGTCCGCAGCAGGGCGAGGATGCGCGGCGCCGCTTCCTCGGGCGGTCCGGGCACATTGATCGCCGCCTTCTCGATCCAGGCATCCTGGCGCGTCGTCCGGCGGGCAGCACGGACCCGGTGGGGCAAGCCACCCACCGGCACACTGGCGCCGATGGCGAGCGGCGTGGGCGGCGCCAGTGCGGCCAGGCTCTCGCGCACCCAGGTGGCATGGGTGTCGAGCAGTGCCATGCCGGCACGTCGCGCGGTGCGCGGCGGCAGCGTCACCACGACCGCGCCGGCGCGTGGATCGATGCGCAGGCTGACATGGCGCGCGCGGCTGCTGCGGTTCCAGCGCACCGGACACTGCACGCCCTGCGGCTCCGGCGAACCATCCCGGCGCGCGGGCAGGATCACGGTCTCGGTTGGCGGTGCTGGCATCCCGCCGCACCATGACCCCGGGTCCCGTGCAGGGCAACGGCTTGACAGCATCGTCCAAGCGCCGCAGCGGCACCGTGGTGTACGGCGCCGGGACATGACGATGCGCGTGGCAGACGGCGCAGCCCGTCTTGGCGATCTTCTCGCCCTGCTGCTGCTCGGCCTGATCTGGGGCCTGACGCCGGCAGTCGGCAAACTGCTCGTCATGGGAGGCGCAGGTCCGCTCGCGCTGGCATCGAGCGTTGCGGCCGTCTCGGCGGCAGTGCTGTGGGGCGTCTGCGCAATGCGCGGCGTGCGCGTGCCCTTCGACGCGGCACACTGGCGGCACTACGCCGTCGCCGGCGGCATCGGCTTCGCGGTGGCGAACCTGGTGAACTTCACCGTACTGCGGCACGTGCCGGCAGGGCTGGTTGCGATCGTCGTGCCGCTCTCTCCCATCCTGACCGTGGCGCTGTCCGCGCTGCTGCGGATGGAGCGCGCGACGGCGCGGCGCGTGCTCGGCACGGTGCTGGGGCTGGCGGGCACAGCGCTGGCCATTGCGCCGGGGGCGACGCTTCCTGAGGCGCGGCTGCTCCCCTGGGCGGTGCTGCTGCTGCTGACGCCGACCTGCTACGCGATCACCAACGTGCTGGCGGTGAGGCTGGCGCCGCGCGGCACGACGCCGCTGGCGCTGGCGACCGGCACGCTGGCCGCGGCGGCGCTGGGGGCGGGCATCGCCGCGGTGCCGCTGGGCCACGCGCCGCCTGGCCTCGCGGCGGTCGGCGGCGGGTTGCCGATGCCGCTGCTGGTGGCGGCGCAGGCGGGGCTGACGGCGATTGCCTACCTGCTCTACTTCCGGCTGCTCGGGCGCGTCGGCGGCGTGGTGACGTCGCAGGTCGGCTACATCGTCACGCTCGCCGGCCTCGGCTTCGGCTACCTGATCTTCGCCGAGGTGCCGGGATGGCTGACCATCCCGGCTGCGGTGCTGATCTTCGCCGGCCTCGCGCTGGTGACGCTGCCGGGGCGGCGGGCATAGGCGGTATTACCCCGCCAGCGCCGCCGCCACCCGGCGCGCGAAGGCCGCCGGGTCGCGCGGCGCGTCGCCATCCTGCACCCGGGCGAGGTCGAGCAGCAGCCCCGCCGTCTCCTCCAGCGTCGTGTCGGTGGCGACGCTCTCCGCCAGCCGCCGGATCAACGCGTGGCGCGGGTTGATCTCCAGCACCGGCAGGCCGCCGCCGGTGGGACGCCCGGCGCGGCGGAGCATGCGGCTCATCTGCAGGTCGGGCCCGTGCTCGGCGGCGGCGAGGACCACCGCGCTCTCGACCAGGCGGTCGGTGGCGCGGACGGCGCTGACCTCCTCCTTCAGGATCTCCTGCAGCCGGGCGACAAGCTGCGCGACATCCGCCGCCTCGCCGTCCGCGTCGCCGCCCGCGATCTTCGAGAGGTCGACCGTGCCCTGGGTGATGCTGCGGATCGGCTTGTCCTCGAAGGTCCCGAGCCGCTCTGGCCAGAAGGCGTCGATGCCGTCCGAGAGCAGCAGCACCTCCACGCCCTTGGCGCGGAAGCCTTCCAGCTGCGGCGACTTCGCCAGCGCCGCGGGGTCGTCGCCGGCCAGGATGTAGATCGCTTCCTGCCCGTCCTTCATCCGCGCGACGTAGTCGGCCAACGAGGTCCAGCCCTCCTGCGCCGAGGAGCGGAAGCGCAGCAGCGCGGCGATGTCGGCGCGGTGCTCGGCATCCTCCCAGATGCCCTCCTTCAGGACGGCGCCGAAATTCTCCCAGAAGGCGGTGTAGCCCTCGGCATCCTTCGCCTTGGTCTTCAGTTCCGACAGCACGCGGCCGGTGACGGATTTGCGGATGCGGGCCAGCACCGGCGTCGCCTGCAGCATCTCCCGGCTGACGTTCAGCGGCAGGTCCTCGGTATCCACCACGCCCTGCACGAAGCGCAGCCAGGGCGGCAGCAGCCCGGCCTCGTCGGTGATGAACATGCGCCGGACATGCAGGCGCACGCGGCTCTCCCGCGCCTCCTCCACCGCCATGAAGGGCTTCATCCCGGGGATGAAGAGCAGGGCGGAGAATTCCAGCATGCCCTCGGCGCGCCAGTGCAGCGTCGCCCAGGGCTGGTCGAAGGCGTGCGCGACGTGGCGGTAGAACTCGGCGTACTGCTCCTCCGTCACCTCGGACTTGTTCTTCCGCCAGAGCGCGGTGCCCTCATTGGCGGCTTCCTCGGTGCCGTCGCGGGTGACGGTGATCGGGATGGTGATGTGGTCCGCCCACTTCCGGATGATCGCCTGCAGGCGGAAGGGCTCGAGGAACTCCTCGGCATCGGCCTTCATGTGCAGCACGATGTCGGTGCCGGCATCGTCGCGTTCCGCGGGCGCGAGGGTGTACTCGCCCTTGCCCTCGGAGGCCCAGAGCCAGGCCTCCTCCGTGCCGGCGCGGCGCGAGGTCACCTCGACGCGCTCGGCCACCATGAAGGCGGAGTAGAAGCCGACGCCGAACTGGCCGATCAGGCTCGGCTTGTCGGCCGCCGGTGCGTCGGCGAGGGACTTCGCGAAGGCCAGCGTGCCGGACCGCGCGATGGTGCCGAGATGCGCGGCCAGGTCGGCCTTCGACATGCCGATCCCGGGATCGGAGATGGTCAGCGTCCGCGCGGCCTTGTCGGGGACGATCCGCACCTTGGCCTCGGCCGGCAGGCCAAGATTGCTGTCGGTCAGCGCCTCGAAGCGCCGGCGGTCCACCGCGTCGGCGGCGTTCGCAACCAGTTCGCGCAGGAAGATCTCGCGCTCCGAGTAGAGCGCATGCACGACGAGATCGAGCAGGCGCCCAACCTCGGCGCCGAATTCATGCCGCTCCGCAGTCTCGCTCACCCTCTGTCCTCCATCTGGTTGGGGTCCCGGCGGCCGGCGATATGCGTGGCGGCGCGTGGCGTTTCAACCGGTCTGCTCCCTCCTCCGCGGGCGGGGGAGGGACGAATCAGAACCGCTTCAGCAGCCGGTCGAGATAGTCGAGCTCTTCCGGCGGCCGCTCCTTCTCCGCGGCGCGGCGGCGCAGCTCGTCCTGCAGCCGTCGTGTCCGCAGAAGCTCCGCCTCGTCCGGTACGCGGGTGTCGCTGCCGTTGTCGGCCTGACCGTTCACGTCGCGGTTGCGCCGACCGAGCGGATCGCGCCCCTCGCCCTGGGCCTGCTGCCGGTCCTGGCCTTCGCCACCGGGCTGGCCCTCGCCGGCCATGTCGCCTTCACCCTCGTCTTCGCCCTCTCCGGGCTGAGGTGGGCCGAACTGCCGCTGCATGGACTGCGCCATCTGGCGCCCGCCCTCCTGCAGGGCCCGCATGGCGCGCTGCTGCGGGTCCCGCGCGTCGCCGTTCTGGCCGAGCGCTTCCTGGGCGTCGCGCATCGCTTGGTCGGCGCGGCCGAGGGCTTCCGGCACCTCCCCCGTCAGGTCGCCGAATTGCTGCATCAGCTCGCCGAGGGCGCGGCGTAGGGCGCGCTGGCGCCGGGCGTCCTGCTCCCGGTCGCGCTGCTGCTCGGCGCTTTCCTGCTGGCGCTGCTGCTGCTGCTGCTGTTGTTGCGGCTGCGGCGGCCAGCGCAGGCTCTGCTGCCGGCGCTCCCGCTGCTCCTGGGCGCGGCGCTGCTCCTCGCCCTCGCTGCGCTGGTGCGAGCGGTCGAGCATGTCACCCTGGCGGCGCACCATGTCCTGCACCACGCCCATCTGCTGCTGTCCGCGCTGGCGCTGCTGCTGGCGCTCCGGGCTCTCGGCCCGGGAGGACCGTCCCTCCTCCAGGGCCTTCAACATCTCCTCGAGCTCGGCGAGCTCGCGCTGGGCGTCCTCCATCCGGCCCTCTCGCGCCGCCTGTTCCATGCGGCGGGTGCGGCGGTCCATCTCGCGCTGGTCCATCAGGCGGGACTGCGGGTCGAAGGGCATGGCCTCGGCGTTTTCGCGCTGCAGGCGCTCGGCCAGGGCTTCCAGGTGGTTGCGGATGGCGTCGCGCAGTTCCTGGATGCGGCGCTGCAGCTCTGCCATCTGGCGCTGCTGTTCCTCGCTGGGCGGCTGGCCCTGCTCGCGCTGCTGCTCGGCCTGTTCGCGCTGCAACTGCTCGGCCT
>JAIYAI010000168.1 GCA_027489135.1 Acetobacteraceae bacterium | reverse complement strand
GGCAGCCCCGCCAGCCGCCGGTAGTCGCGCAGGGATTTCTGCGCCACTGCGGGATCGAGCCGCCCGCCCCGCGCGCCGAGGAAGAGCGGATCGCCCGGCAATGCCGCGGGCCGCAGCGCGAGATACGCGGCGATCGACTGCCGCACCGCCGGCAGCACCGGCACCATGCGCTGCTTGCCGCCCTTGCCGGTGATGCGCAGCGCCGCCGTTCCCCCCGGCAGCGGCGCGTCGCGGATGTCGAGGCCGAGCGCCTCCGACAGCCTGAGGCCGCTGCCGTAGAGCAGGGTGAACAGCGCGATGTCGCGCGCTGCGACCTCGGCCGGGCGCTCGGCGCGGGCAGGGTCGTGCACCAGGCCGATCTCCCGCGTCACCTCCTTCGCCTGGCCCGCGGTCAGCGCCTTCGGCACGGGCGGCTTCAGCCGCGGGCCGCGCAGGCCGGCGAGCGGCAGCGCCGCCTTGTCGTCCGTCCCCCGCGCGATCCAGCGCAGGAAGCCGCGCACGGCGGCCAGTTGCCGGGCGCGCGTGGCGACGCCGGCCCCGGCCGCGGCGCGCGCGGCGAGGAAGGCGCGGAGATCGGCGGGGCGAAGCTGCGCCAGCCCCTCGACCGTCAGCGCCTCCTCCCCACCCATATGCCCCGCGAGGAAGCCGAGCAGGTCGGCGATGTCGCGGCCATAGGCCTCGACCGTGTTCGCCGCCGCACGGCGTTCCCGCGCCAGCCAGTCGAGGTAGCGGAGGCGCGCTTCGCCCAGCGTCATGCGCAGACCGTCATGCCCGCAGCAGCGCGGCGGCGACGGCGCGGCCGAGGAAGGCGAGCGTCGCCGTGCTCTGCCGTTGCGGCAGCGCCGCCGGGTCGCGCGCGCCGAGCGCCAGCAGCGTCGTGGCGCCCCCGAGGGGCACGCGCACCAGCGCATCATGCATCACCAGCGCCGCGGCCTCCGCGTGCAGCAGCGCCGTCTCGGTCGGCGACGGGCGCACCAGCGCATCGCGGCCGGGGCCGAGCAGCCGCGCCAGCGTGCCCGGCGGCAGCGTCGCCACGCCGCGACGATGCGGGCCCTCGGCGAGCAGCGTGCAGGTCTCGATCCCGAGCAGCGCCGGCATCTCCTGCGTCACCGTCTCCACGACGTCGCGGCTGCGCATCAGGGCCAGCACGGCCAGCCGCACGCGGGTGGTGAGCGCCTGGCCGGCGCGGCCGGCGCTCGCCGCGCTCTCCATCGCCTGCTCGACCTCGTGGGTACGGCGCCGCGCGGCGCGCACCATGGCCGTCATGTGATCGGCCAGCACCTCGCCATGCACCCGCGCCGGCGGTTCGAGCAGGCACAGCAGGTCCGGGTGATCGGCGAGGAAGCCGGGATGCGCGGCGAGGAAAGCGATCACGGCCTCCGCGCTGGGCAGCGCCACCGGCGGATCGACGGGCTGCGGGATGGCGGTCATGGAGAGGTCCCTGGCCGCCTTCGGCCCCTACAGGATGCTCTGGCCGGTCTTGCGCCAATCGGCCAGGAAGGCCGCGAGGCCGCTGTCGGTCAGCGGGTGCTTGAGCAGCTGGCGGATGACCGCGGGCGGCAGCGTCGCCACATGGGCACCGAGCTTCGCGGATTCGACCAGGTGGATCGGGTGGCGAATGGACGCGACTAGGACTTCTGTCTTAAGATTGGGGTAGTTCCGGTAGATCTGCACGATGTCCGCAATCAGGCGCATGCCATCCGTCGCAATATCGTCGAGCCGCCCGACGAAGGGCGAGATGAAGGTCGCCCCCGCCTTGGCCGCCAGCAGCGCCTGCGCGGCCGAGAAGCAGAGGGTGACGTTGACCTGCGTGCCCTCGTCCGACAGCGCGCGGCAGGTGCGCAGCCCGGCCTCGGTCAGCGGCACCTTCACCGCGACATTGGCGGCGATGCCGCGGAGATACCGGCCCTCGGCCAGCATCGGCTCGAACTCGGTCGCCGTGACCTCGGCGGAGACCGGGCCGGGGGTGATGGAGCAGATCTCCGCGATCACCTCGGCGATCTTCCGGCCGGACTTGGCGATCAGGCTCGGGTTGGTGGTGACGCCGTCGACTAGGCCGGTCTCGGCCAGCGAACGGATCTCCGCGACATCGGCGGTATCGACGAAGAACTTCATGGGGCGAATATCCTCAGCGGCCGGCGGCCGCGCGTTCCAGCATTGTTGGGAAAGACGATAGCCGATGCGGCAGGGGCGCGGAAAGCGCAACGCGGGGCAGGCGACCCTGCCGGTGGGGGCGACCCCACGGGTGCCGGTGCTGCTGCCGCTGCCGCTGGCCGGCGCCTATGACTACGCCGTGCCGCGCGGCACGGCCCTCGCCCCCGGCGACCTGGTGGTGGTGCCGCTGAACGGCCGCGCGCTCTACGGCGTGGTCTGGGATAACGACCCGGACGCCCCCGCGGTTGCCGAGTCGCGGCTCAAGCCGGTGGCGGAAAAGCTCGGCGACGTGCCGCCGATGACCGACAGCCTGCGCCGCTTCGTCGACTGGGTGGCGGCCTATACGCTGAGCCCGCCCGGCGCGGTGCTGCGCATGGCGATGAGCGCGCCCTCGGCGCTCGAACCACCCGCCGCAAAGGCGGGCTGGGCGCTGGCGCTGCCCGGCTCGAACCAGCCGCCGGCGGCGGCGCGCATGACGCCGGAGCGCGCCCGGGTGCTGGCGGCGCTGGCGGACGGCGCCGTGCTGGCCGGGCCGGCGCTGGCGGAGCGCGCCGGGGTCTCCTCCGGGGTGGTCCGCGGCCTCGCCGATGCGGGGCTGATCCGGCCGGCCCTGCTGCCGCCCACGCCCCTCTTCGCTCCGCCCGATCCCGACCATCCCGGCCCCGCGCTCGGCCCCGAACAGGACGCCTCCGCGGCCGCGCTGCGCGAGAGCGTCGCCCGGCGGCGCTTCGGGGTGACGCTGCTGACCGGCGTGACGGGGTCGGGCAAGACCGAGGTCTATCTCGACGCCGTCGCGGAATGCCTCAGGCAGGACCGCCAGGCGCTGGTGCTGCTGCCGGAGATCGCGCTCTCCGCGCAGTGGCTCGACCGCTTCGTCGCGCGCTTCGGCGTGCGGCCCGCGCTCTGGCATTCCGAGGTCGGCAGCCGCGTCCGCCGCGACACCTGGCGCGCCGTGGCGGAGGGCGCGGCCACTGTCGTGGTCGGTGCGCGGTCGGCGCTGTTCCTGCCCTTCCCCGATCTCGGACTGGTCGTGGTGGACGAGGAGCACGAGACGGCGTTCAAGCAGGAGGACGGCGTCGTCTACAACGCCCGCGACATGGCGGTGGTGCGCGCGCGCCTGAACGAGGCCGCCTGCGTGCTGGTCAGCGCCACGCCGAGCCTCGAGACCCTGACCAACGCGGAGACTGGACGCTACGCCGCGTTGCACCTGCCGCGGCGGCATGGCGGCGCCACCCTGCCCGCGGTCTCCGCCATCGACCTCCGCGCCACGCCGCCCGAGCGCGGGCGCTTCATCGCGCCCCCCCTGATCGCGGCTGTGACGGAGACGATGGCGCGCGGCGAGCAGGCGATGCTGTTCCTCAACCGCCGCGGCTACGCCCCCCTGACGCTCTGCCGCACCTGCGGGCATCGCCTGCGCTGCCCCAACTGCACGGCCTGGCTGGTCGAGCACCGGGCGCAGCGCCGCCTGCAATGCCACCACTGCGGCCATGCCGAGCCGACGCCGCCGGAATGCCCCGAATGCGGCCATGCCAACACCCTGGCCGCGGTCGGCCCCGGGGTGGAGCGGGTGCTGGAGGAGGCGACGATCCTCTGGCCCGAGGCGCGGGTGCTGGTCATGGCCTCCGACAGCATCCCCGGCCCGGCGGCCGCGGCGGCGGCGGCGCGGCAGATCCAGGACCGGGAGGTGGACCTGATCATCGGCACGCAGATCGTCGCCAAGGGCTGGCATTTCCCGCACCTGACGCTGGTCGGCGTGGTCGATGCCGATCTCGGCCTTGCGGGGGGCGACCTTCGCGCCGCGGAGCGGACGGTGCAGTTGCTGCACCAGGTCGCGGGCCGCGCCGGCCGGGCCGAGGCGCCGGGAACCGTGCTGCTGCAGACCTTCAGCCCGGAGCACCCGGTGATGCAGGCGCTGGTCGGCGGCGACCTCGACGCCTTCATGCGGGAGGAGGCGGCGATGCGCCGCCCCGGCCACTGGCCGCCCTTCGGTCGCCTCGCCGCGCTGATCGTCAGTTCCGAGGAGGAGCGGGAGGCGGAACGCGTGGCCCGCGACCTCGGGCTGGAGGCGCCGCGGGGAATCGACGGGGTGGAGGTGCTGGGGCCTGCGCCGGCGCCGCTCGCCATGCTGCGCGGCCGACACAGGCGGCGCCTGCTGCTGAAGACCCGGCGCGACATCGCGGTCCAGCCGATCCTGCGGGAATGGTTGGCCAAGGTTGAGCCGCCGTCGAGCGTGCGGGTGCAGGTGGACGTCGACCCGGTGAGTTTCCTGTAGCAGCGCGCGTCGATTCCCGGCGGGGGGCGCGGTTGCCTGCCCTGGGGGCCTATGCTAAGCGCCGCGCGCCGGCCGGGACGCCGTGGTTTTCTGCGCGCATCCGCGCGACGGTCGACCGCGCGCATCCACGCCCGGGTGTTGTCGCGCGCTTCCGCGCGACGCGTCACCAGGAACAGGACCGGGACCGCCCGTGGCCGCCGCCGAAACCTCCGCCTCGTCCCATACCACGAACCCGACCGGGCTCGCCGCGCGCTACGCGCTTGCGCTGCTGGGCCTCGCTGACGACAAGCGTCAGGAGGACCCCGGTGCGCTCGATCGCATCGCCACGGATCTCGACAATCTCTCCCGCCTCTACAGCACCGATCCCGGCTTCCGCGCCTTCGTCGCGGATCCCCGGCTGGACGGCGCGGCCCAGCGGAAGGGCGCCTTCGCCGTCATGGAGCGCGCGGGCATCGGCCTCGAGGTGCGCAACCTCGTCGGCGTGCTGATCGGCAACCGCCGCCTGGCGCAGCTGCCGCAGGTGGCCGCCGCCTTCGGGGCGCAGCTTGCAGAGCGCCGCGGCCAGCAGACCGCGGTGGTGACCAGCGCGCATGCGCTGACCGATACGCAGCGCGCGCAGATCGCCGCGCGGCTGACGGAAGCCGGGTTCTCCGGCGTTCGCCTTTCGGAGCAGGTGGATCCTTCGATCCTCGGCGGGCTGATCGTGAGGATCGGCTCCCGGCTCTACGACAACTCGATCAAGTCGAAGCTGCAGCGGCTGCAGTACGCGATGAAGGGGGCTGCCTGACATGGACATCCGTCCCGCCGAAATTTCCGAGATCCTGAAGCAGCAGATCGCCGGCTTCGACACCGACGCCAACGTGGCGGAAGTGGGCACCGTGCTGACCGTCGGTGACGGCATCGCCCGCGTCTACGGCCTGCAGAACGTCATGGCCGGCGAGATGGTCGAGTTCCCGGGTGCCGGCCTCCGCGGCATGGCGCTGAACCTCGAGAGCGACAACGTCGGCATCGTCATCTTCGGCGACGACAAGTCGGTCCGCGAGGGCGACACGGTGCAGCGCACCGGCACCATCGTCGACGTGCCCGTCGGCCGCGGCCTGCTTGGCCGCGTCGTGGACGGCCTCGGCAACCCGATCGACGGCAAGGGCCCGATCGTCGACGCCGAGCGCAAGCGCGTCGAGGTGAAGGCCCCCGGCATCATCCCGCGCAAGTCCGTGCACGAGCCGATGCAGACCGGCATCAAGGCGATCGACGCCCTGATCCCGATCGGCCGCGGCCAGCGCGAGCTGGTGATCGGTGACCGCCAGACCGGCAAGACCGCCGTGATCATGGACACCATCATCAACCAGAAGGGTGCCCATGCCGGCAGCGACGACAAGCAGAAGCT
>JAIYAI010000617.1 GCA_027489135.1 Acetobacteraceae bacterium | reverse complement strand
TGCCGCTCAAGGCCTCGGACCTGCCGGACGGCATGGGCTGGCATGGGAATGCCATCCTGGTTCGTCCCGGTACGGACTGGCGCCTCAGCCGCTTCGACCTGCCGGGCGCGGAGCCGCGCGGCGCGCTGATCGCCGAACTCATGGCGCCCGGAACGGGGGCTGGCATGCTCCGCGTCGTCGCCGCGCATTTCGGCCTGCTGCGCCGCTGCCGCGCGCGCCAGGCCGCCTTCATTCTGCGCACCGTCGCGGAGCGCACGCCGATGCCGACTCTCCTGCTCGGCGATCTCAACGAATGGCGGCCGACCGGCGTGCGCTCCTCCGCCCTCAGCGGCCTCGCGCCGATGTTCGGGCCGCTGCGCCAGGGCGTGCCGAGCTTCCCCTCCCGCCTGCCGCTGCTGGCGCTGGACCGCATCCTGGGCTGCCAGGCCGCGCCGGTGCAGGCATTGGCGGCGCACGACTCGCCGCTGGCACGCGTCGCGTCCGACCACCTGCCGCTGACGGCGCGCGTGGCGCTGGCGCCCGAGGTGCTGGCAACCGTCGCCGGCCGCACCCTGCCGGACCTCGCCCAGGCGGCATGACGCGGCGGCGTGGCGCGTCGGCCTGACGGGCGCCTACTCCTCCGCTACGGCCTCCATCGCACTGGCCTGCAGGTTCGCCTTCATCGCCAGCAACGCCTCGATCACCACCGCCCGTTGGGCCTGCGTGATGCCATGCGTCGCCTGCGCGTCGAACAGGCCGCGCGCCGTGTCGATCTCCACCAGCACCGGCGCGGCGGCGGGGGTCAGGTGCAGGCGCCAGACCCGGCGGTCCGTAGGGTCGGCGCGGCGCTCGACCAGGCCCCGCGCCTCCAGCCGGTCCACCAGGCGCCCGACCGTGATCGGCTCCACCTCCAGCAGCACGGCAAGTTCCCGCTGGGTCAGACCGGGGGCGGCGCGCAGGCGGAACAAGATCAGCCATTGCGCCCGGGTCATGCCCTGGCCGCGGGCACGCCGATCCGCGAGCGTGCGCACGAAGCGCGCCACGTCGGTCAGCAGGATCAGCAATTCGTCGTCGCGGGGGATGTCCTGGGTCAGGCAGGGGTCCTCCTGGCATCCCCATAGGCCGTGTTGCGCCGCGGTCAAAGCCTGACCTTGCGTCAGTATTCCACCTCATAGGAAAGCCCGATCCGGTCGCCCGCCGGCCCTGTCGCGGTCTGGCCCTCGAGGCGCAGGTTCGGCGTGATCTCCACCTGCACGCCAACCCCGGTCTGCCCCTGCACGCCCTGCCGGACGCCGAGGAAGACGCCCGGCGCGACGTAGCGGCCCGCCTCCACCGCCGCGCGGCCTTGCGCGTCGGTGGTGACGCCGAGCTTGTCGAGGCCGAGCGCGGCGCGGAGCTTGTCGAGGATCTCGCTCCCCGTGTTGACGCCCGTCAGCTGTCCCACGGCCTGGGCCAGCTGGGCGATCTCGAAGGGCGAGAGCTGCGAGGTGGGTCGGTCGAAGAGCAGCCGCGACAGCACCTCGTCCTGCGGCAGGTCGGGCGAGGAGGAGAAGGTGATGTCCGGGTTCGCCGGCGACCCGGCGACGCGGACGGTGATGGTGGCGCTGCGCGTGCGCGCCACCGCGGCGAGGTCGAGCACCGGCATCAGCGACCCGGCGGCGAAGTCGATCCGCCCGCGCTCGAAACGCAGTTCGCGCGCGAGGATGTTCAGCGTGCCGCGCCGCAGCACCAGCCCGCCGGACGGCACCGGCGCGGCGATGCTGCCGCCGAGGCGGAGCGTGCCGCCCAGTTCCGCCTCGATGCCGCGTCCGCGCACGAAGATCGGCTGCGGCGTGGTGATGGTGATGTCGAGGCCGAGCGGCGGCAGCCCGGCCGGCGGCGGCGCGCCGGGGGCGGGGGGCGCGGGCGGGCGGACCACGCCGGGCGGCGGGGTGCCGCGGGTGCGGACATTGGCCAGCACCGGGGTGGAGGGCGGCAGGGTTTCGGGGATGCGGATCTCCGCGCCTTGTATGGCGATGCTGCCGGCCAGCGCGCCGCCCTGGGCCAGCAGCGGCCCGGTCAGGCGGAGATCGGCGTTGAAAGCGGCGGTGCCATACGGAGAGGAGACGGGGCGGGCATTGCGCGCCGTGAGGCGCAGGTCGGCGCCGATGCCGGGCGCCATGGGGTCGATGGTGCCGGCCAGCGTGACGCTGCCGCCGCCGCTGGTGCGGCCGGTGAGGTTCTGTACGGTGAAGCGCATGCCGTCGGCCGCGATGACGCCGCCGATGTCCGTCACGCGCGCCCCGATGGCAGCGTTGCGGTAGGAGACCCCCGACAGCGTGACGCGCCCCGAGGGCTGCGGGCGGGTCAGCGGACCCTCGGCGCGCAGCGCCAGCGCGACGCGCCCCGTGACGCGATCCGCCCCGCCGGCCAGGAAAGGCGCGGCGATGGGCGCGATGTCGATGCCGCCATCGACCGTTGCCGAGAAGGTCGCCCCCGCGCCAAAGCCGCGCGGCAGCTTCGCGGCGGCGGTGATGCGCCCGGCCGCGCCGGCATCGATGGTGGCGTTGGCGTCCGCCGCGCCATTGGCGTCGAGCGTCGCGGTGGCGCGCAGGCCGAGCACGGGCAGGCCGCGCGCCCAAGGAGCGCCGGCGGCGATGCGCTGCCCCTCGATCGTCGCGCGGACCTCAGGCTTCGCGGTGCTGCCGGTGACGCGGACCTGGCCGGAGAGGGTGCCCATGGGCTGTACCTCCGGCACGAAGCGGGCGGCCAGCGCGAGGGGCAGGGCGGTCAGCGTCGCGGTCAGGTCGGCCCGCTCCGGTCCCCAGCGCCCGCTGGCCTGCAGCCGCCCCCCCTGGGCGATCAGCAGCACCGCCTGGCCGATCTCCACCCCGCCATCGGGCGCGAGCGTCACGCGCGCCGGGCCGCCGAGGCGGATCGCCTCGCCCGCCACCTGGGCTTCGAGGGTCGCAAGCTCGATCCGCCGGCCGGCCTCGACCGTGTCCAGCTTGCCGCGCAGCGCGAAGCGGCCGAGCGGCAGGCTGCCGCCGCCCGATCCCTGCAAGCCGAAGCTCATGGCCTCCGGCGTGCCCACCGCGGTCGCCGTCACCCCGGCCACGGCGTTGCCGCCGAAGCCGAGCAGCGGCGCTTCCAGCCGGGCGTCGAAGCCCTGCACCCCGTCGCGGTCCGTCAGCGTCGCGCCGAGGGAGAGGCGCCCGGCCAGACCCTCCACGCCCCCGAGGCGGCCGAGGCGCGCGAGATCCCGGGCTTCCAGCTTCGCCTCGCCGGCGAAGACGAGGCGCGCGGTGTCCAGCAGCCCGCTGACCGTCGCCTCCGCCAGCGTCTCGCCGACGCGCAGGCTGGCCTCGGAGAGGCGGAAACCTGATGTCCCCTCCGGCGCGCCGGTGACGGCGAGGCGGATCGGCTCCCGATCCAGAGTTGCGGTCAGCGTCGCCTGGGCCCGCGGGGCCGAGCGCGGGGTCTCGATCCGGGCGGCGAGGTCGAGCCCCTCCAGCGCCCGGCCCGCCGCGGCGATGCGGCCGGAGCGGGCGGTGACCACCAGGTTCGGGTCCGTCAGGCTGCCCGTCGCGCGGGCCTCCGCCTCCAGCGCTCCTGTCGAACCCGTGCCGAGCACGGTGAGGTCGGGCAGGGCGGCGCGGACCGTCACGTCCAACGGTTCGGCGAGCGACCCGGCGACGGCGACGCGCCCCGCCGCCCCCTGCAGCGCCAAGTCCAGGGACGGGCCCGGCATGGCCAAGGTCCCCGCGATCCGCGGCGCGGGACCGAGCAGGGCATCGGCCTGCGCCAACCCCGTCGCCAGCCCCTGGGGCTGCGCCGTCAACGCGACGCGCGGGGCGGCGAGGGTGCCGGTCACGCGCGCCTCCGCCGTGGCGCCGGTGAAGGCGAGGCCCGGTGGCAGCAGCGCGGCGAAGCGCTGCGATCCCTCGACGGCGAGGGAGACCGTCAGGTCCGGCACTTCCCGCGTCAGGTCCAACGTGCCCGTCACGCCGAGCCGCCCGGCGGGCAGGCCGAGGTCGAGCCGCCGCAGGGTCAGGACCGGCCCGTCCCCCGGCTTCGCCGCATCCAGCGCGAAGGTCAGGGGCGCGGCGAGCGCCGCAATCTCTGGCGGCAGCAGCGGGGCTGCGCGGACCGAGCCCTCCAGCACCGCGCCGAAGGCGCCGTCGCCGCCTGCCCGGATCGTGCCGCGTGCCGCGATGCCGATATCGGGACCAAGGCCACCGGTGAGGCTCAGCGCCGCCCCCGTATTCGCCGGTCCGTCCAAGGTCAGGTCGAGCGACAGCGGGTATTGCGGGAAGCCGATCAGCGTCGCGCCGATCCCGCCCGGTGCTTCCTGCACCGTTACCTTCGCCGCGAGGCGGTCCCGCGGCGGATCGAGGGCGAGGTCGAGCGCCACCTGCCCCTCCCGGTCGAGGCGCTTCAGGTCCAGCACCGCCGTCAGCCGCCCCTCGCCGAGGCGGGCGCGGCCATCCAGCGTGAACTCCGCCGCCTGGCCCAGTACCGGCGCGCCGAGGACGAGGCGGCCCACCGCCAGCCGGTCCAGCGCCACGTCCACCGGCAGGTCGGGCAGGCTCGGGATCACCCCGGCATCCGGGGACGGGGGCGGCGCCGGCGCGGCGGGGTCGGCGACGGGAAGGCGGGTGACGGTGACGCTGTCGGCCTCCAGCCCCTCCAGCCGGAGGACGCCGCGCAGCAGGGCGGTCGGTGCGATGTTGAGGCGGACATTCTCGATCGAGAGCCAGACCCCCTGGCTGTCGCGGAGCGTCATGCGCCGGGCCGAGGGCGCGGCGCGCCAGGCGCCCTCCAGCCCCTCCACCTGCAGCCCCGGCACCAGTGACTGAAGCTGGCGTTCCAGGAAGGAGGGCGCGACGGCGCGCTCCTCGGACTGCGCCCAGGCAACGGCGCCAAGGAGGATCAGCGAGAGGGAGAGGATCCAACGCTTCATCAGAAGCTCTGCCCGATGCCGATATAGATGCCGTAGCCCGAGGATCCGACCTGCTTGATCAGCGGCAGCGCCACGTCGGCGCGGATCGGCCCGATCGGCGTGTAGTACCTGACGCCGACGCCGGCGCCGACGCGGATTTCCCCGAAGTCGGGCGTCGATCCGGTGCCCACGGTGCCGGCATCGACGAAGAGCACGCCCCCGATGTCGCCCCAGATGCGCTGGCGCCATTCCAGGCTCGCCTCGAACAGCGACCCGCCGCCGATCGGCTTGCCGGTGACCGGGTTGCGTGGCCCGATGGACTGGTAGTCGTAGCCGCGCACGGACCCGCCGCCGCCGGCGAAGAAGCGCATGTGGATCGGGATGCTCGCGGTATTGGCGCCGAGGAAGCTGCCGAAGGTGGTCCGCGCCGCGAGGATGCTGCGCCGGTCGCCGCTGACGTCCCAGTAGGTGGTCCCCGTCGCGCGCAGCAGGGTGAAGGGCTGGCCGTCCGAGAAGTCGTAGTAGGGCGTCAGCGACCCGTTCAGCCGCCATCCCTTCGACGGGTCGAGCAGGCTGTCGCTGCGATCCACCCGCCCGCCCGCCGTCAGCCCGATCAACTGGTAGTTCTGCAGCGACCCGCCGGAGGGGCCGGAGGCACCGACATCCGCGGTGGGGCCAGCGAAGAGGGTGAGCTGTTCGGAACGGTAGAGTTCGAACAGCACGGATCCGACCACGGCGTTGCGGTCATAGGCCTCGAGGCGCTCGCGCAGCGCGCCGAGCGTCGTCACCGCGGTGAGGTCGCCGCGGCCGAAGGCGCCAGGATCGCGTAGGATCGCGAAGGCGCGGTAGGTCGAGCCGCCGAAGCCGCCACCCTGGCCGATGCGGGAGACCTCGCCTTCCAGCCGTAGACGCTCCGCCCCGCCGAAGAGGTTGCGGTGTTCCCAGTAGAGCTTCACCGAGGGGCCGTAATTGGTCTCGTAGGCAACGCTGCCGCCGATGACACGGCGCGGCCGCTCCGCCACGACGAAGGTCACCGGGATCTGCCCCGCGGGGTTCAGCGCGGTGCCGAGTTCGGCGCGCACCGCCTCGAAGGGCCCGAGGGCCATCAGCGCCTTCCGCGCCGTCTCCAGCCGCCGCGGCGAATAGGGATCGCCGGCGAGGCGCTGCCCCGCATAGCGCGCGAGGAAGCGGGGATCGACGCCCTGCGCGCCCTCGATCACCGGCGGCGCGAAGCTCGCGACCGGCCCCGGCGCCAGCAGCCAGGCGACGGTCATCGTGTTGCTGTCGTAGTCCAGCAGCGTGTCGCGGCGCACCACGCTGGCCAGCGGATGCCCGGCCTCGAGCAGGCGGCCGCGCAGGGTCGCCTCGGCAGCCAGGATGGGCGCGATGCGGGCGGGGTCGCCCGGCGCCAGCCCGAAGGGCTCCTCGGTGATCGCCGCCACGGCCTCCTGCCCGTCGGGCGAACTCGCCTGGACGCTGACGCTGCGGAGGGTGGTACGGGCGCCGAGCTGCGGCGTGACCCGCACCGTCACTGTCGATCCGGGCGCGAGGCGTTCCGCGAGGCCGGGCGCATCGATGGCGGTACCCTCGATCGTCATGCCGATGGTGCCGAGCCAGTAGCCCTCCGCCTGCAGCACCCTGGCGAGGCGGGTGCGGTCGTCGGCGGCGCGGGCGA
>JAIYAI010000501.1 GCA_027489135.1 Acetobacteraceae bacterium | reverse complement strand
CTTCGCCTTCGTGCCGGCGCAGGCCTTCGTCGGGAAGTTCCTTCAGACCTTCCGGGAATTCCCGCCGCGCCAGGCGCCGGGCAGCTTTGGCCTGGGCGATGCGATGGCGAAGCTGCGCACCGGGGCAGCGGGGCGCTGAGGCGTCCTCGCACCGATGGATGGTGGCGGCATGACCGATCGGACCGCAGGCCTGCCGCGGCGTGGCGCCCTGGCACTGGCGGCCGGCCTGCTGTGGCCGCTGCCCGCGGCCCGCGCGCAGGGCGGCGATCCGCTGCCCTCCTGGCGCGACGGGCCGCGCAAGCGGGCGCTGCTGGAGACCGTCGCTGCCATCACGCAGGCGGGGGGCGCGGACTTCATCCCCCCGGAGGCGCGGATCGCCGTCTTCGACAATGACGGGACCCTCTGGGTGGAACAGCCGATCTACACCCAGATGATCTTCATCCTCGACCGCATCCGGACGCTGGCGCCGCAGCGCCCGGCCTGGCGGGAGGATCCCGATCTCCGTGCGGCGATCGCCGGCGACCTCGGGGCGCTGGCGGCCTCGGGCACGGCGGGGCTGCTGAAGCTCGCCGGCGCGGCACAGGCCGGCACGACGCCCGAGGAATTCCAGGCCATCGTCGCGGCCTGGCTGCGCACCGCACGCGATGCGCGCTGGCAGCGCCCCTACACGGCGCTGGTCTACCAGCCCATGCTGGAGGTGCTCGGCTTCCTCCGCGACAACGGCTTCACCAGCTTCATCGTCTCCGGCGGCGGGGTGGAGTTCGTGCGCAGCTTCGCCTGGCCCGTCTACGGCATCCCGCCACACCGGGTCATCGGCTCCACCTTCGCGCTGCATGCGGACGAGCGCGACGGGCGCATCGTGCTGGAGCGGATGCCGCAGGTCGATTTCATCGATGACGGTCCGGGCAAGCCGGTCGGCATCGCCCGGCAGATCGGCCAGCGCCCGATCATCGCCTTCGGCAATTCCGACGGCGACCTGCAGATGCTGCGCTACACGACGGAGGGGCCCGGCCGGCGCCTCGGCATGATCATCCGTCACGACGATGCCGAGCGCGAATACGCCTACGACCGGGACAGCCATGTCGGCCGCCTCGCCCGGGCCCTCGACGAGGCGCCGCAGCGGGGCTGGCAGGTCGTCTCCATGCGCCAGGACTGGGCCCGCATCTTCCCACCCTGACCGACATGCCGCCGATGGCGGCGCAGCCCACCAGCCTGAAGGATCCATGCCTTGGACCTTGTCGTCGATATCGCGCAATGGAGCGTCGCCGCCATCGGCGTGCTGCTGGCGCTCGGCCAGATCGTCGCGCGCGAGGTTGGCGTCTGGCTCGGCCTGCGGCATGCGCAGCGGGAGGGTTACCGCGAGGGAGTCGGCATCGTCGTCGGCGCGCTGCTGGGGCTGCTCGCCTTCGTCCTGGCGCTCACCCTGTCCTTCGCCAATGCCCGCTTCACCGAGCGTCGGGCCGGCGCGCTGGCCGAGGCGAACGCCATCGGCACCGCCTGGCTCCGGGCGGAGGCGGTGGGGCATCCGCGCGGCGACGCCATCGCCCGGCTGCTGGAGGACTATGCCCGGCAGCGCGCCGACTTCGTGCGGGCCGAGACGCCCGAGGCGGCCGCCGCCACGACGCGCCGCAACAACGACATGCAGACGCTGATCTGGGGCCATGTCGCCGCGCTGGTGCGCGAAAAGCCCGACCCGATCTCGAGCGCGGTGATGGCCGCGGTGAACGACGCCTTCGACATGGCCACGGCCGAACGCTTCGCCTACGCCTTTCCCCTGCCGGCGCGGCTATTCTGGATGCTGACCGGGATGGCGGTGCTGAGCATGCTGGCGCTGGGCTACCAGCTCGGCCTGCGGCGTACGCCGCTGCGGCTGTTGTCCTTCCTGCTGATCGCGGTCTGGACGGTGGTGATCGTGCAGATCCTCGATCTCGCCTCGGCGCGGATCGGCGCGCTGCGCACCAGCACGGCGGCCTACGAATGGACCATCCAGGGCTTCCAGGGCGGCGTGCGGATCCCGCCCCTGCCGGCGCCGCGGTGATGCGGCTCAGCCCGGCGCGATCTGCCCCGGCGTGACCCCGAGCGCCGCCCGGAACGCCGCCCCGAAGGCCGGCGCGCTGGCATAACCCACCGCCGCCGCCGCCCGCGCCGGCGCTACGCCCTGGGCCAGCAGCGCGGCCGCTTCGGCCAGCCGCAGCGCCTGGCGCCAGCGGCCGAAGCTCATCCCCGTCTCGCGCCGGAACAGCCGCGTCAGGGTGCGCGGGCTGGCGCCGCACTGCATGGCCCAGCCCTCCAGCGTCAGGTCGCGGGCGGGATCGGCCTGCAGCGCCTCCGCCAGCCTGCGCAGCCGCGCGTCGCGCAGCACCGGCAGGCCGAGCCAGGCGAGCGGCGGGGCGCGAGCGATCTCATCCAGGATCAGGGCTGCGACATGCGCGGCGCGGCCGGTCTCGTCCCAGTCCGGCGGCTCGGCGCAGGCGGCGAGGATCAGTTCCCGCAGCAGCGGCGTCACGGCCATCACCGTCGTGGCGCGTGGGCCACGAGCGGCGGCGTCCTCCCGCAGGAAGAGGGTCCGCATGGCGACCGGCCCCTGCATCCGCACCTCGTGAGGCAGCGCGGCCGGCACCCAGAGGGCACGGCCCGGCGGCACGACGAAGGCTGCCTCCTCCGTCTCGATCCGCATGACGCCCTGGGTGGCGTAGAGAAGCTGGGCCCGGCCGTGATGGTGCCGACCTGTCGCATGGCCATGGCCGTAATCCGCTGCGTACCCCGCCAGCGGCCGGTCCACCGCGTCCTGCGCGAGGGTGCTGAGCCGAAGCGGGGCGGCGCCTTGGCCGGATGCCGACATGAACTGGCCTGCCATCTGTCCCGGGCCAGGATAGGCTGAACGCTGGGAACCCGACAGTCACATACCGAGAACGCCATGCAGGACCTCGCCCGCCGCCAGATCGCCTTCATCAACGCCGCCCATATCCTCACCCACTACAGTCTGCTGATCCTGGCCACGGCCGTGCTCGGCATGGTTGCGCAGGCGCCGGCGGAGTTCGGATCGAGCTACGGGCCGATCCTCGCGTTGGGGACGGGCATGTTCGTGCTCTACGGGCTCGGCGCGCTGCCGATGGGCTGGATCGCCGAGCGGACCGGGCGCAAGGCGCTGATGGCGGCCTTCTTCCTTGGCACCGGGGCATGCATGGTGCTGGCGGGCTTCGCCACGGGGCCGCTGAGCCTCGGCATCGCGCTGGCCCTGATGGGAGCCTTCGCCGCGATCTACCACCCGATCGGCACGGCCATGCTGGTGGAGGCGGCGGGGACGCGGGTCGGGCGCTCCGTCGGCATCAACGGCGCCTTCGGCAATTTCGGCGTGGCGCTGGCCCCCGTGGCCACCGCCCTGATCGCGGCGAAGGTGGGCTGGGCCTGGGCCTTCGTCGCGCCCGGCGTGATCTGCTTCCTGGTCGGCCTGCTCTACCTGCGCGAGCCGGCCTTCGACGCGATCAAGGCGGGCGGGCCGCAGAAGCCCTTCCCCGCCATACCGCCCGCGGTCGTGCGGCGCGCCGTGATCGTGCTGCTCTCGATCGCTGCCGTCTCCGGCCTCGTCTTCAATGCCTTCACCCTGCTCCTGCCGAAGCTGATGGAAGAACGGCTCGCCGGTTCCCCGGACCTGCTGCCGGTGGTCGGGCTGCTCGCCTTCCTGGCGACGCTCTGCGGCGGGCTGACGCAGTTCACGGTCGGCCATTTGATCGACCGGCACACGCTGAAGGCGGTGTTCATGCCGATGGCGCTCGTGCTGGCGCCCTGCCTCGGGCTACTGGCCTTCGCCGATGGCTGGGTGGTGCTGCCGCTCTCCGCCATGGTGGCAGCGGCGGTCTTCGGGCAGGTCACGGTGAACGAGACGATGACCG
>JAIYAI010000379.1 GCA_027489135.1 Acetobacteraceae bacterium | reverse complement strand
TAGGGCACGTGCACCACGCGCATGGTGCCGAGGCTGCGGTTCACCATCTCGCTGATCAGGTGCGCGATGCCGCCATAGCCCGGCACGCCCAAGGTCACGCCCTGGCCGCTGCGTGCCCGCGCGACGTAGTCCTGCACGCTGCGGATGCCACTGCGCTGATGGGTGATCAGCAGCTGCGCCGCGATGATCGTCATGGTCACGGGCTTGAGGCGCGGCCGCAGCCGTCCCTGCGCCGGGCCGTAGAGGATGTCCGAGATGACGATCCCGTCGCCGGAGCTGACCAGGATGGTCTGCCCGTCCGGCGCCGCCCGCCCGACCAGCGCGGAGGCGACGCGCCCCGCGGCGCCGCCGTTGTTCTCCATCACCACGGGCTGGCCCATCCGCTCGCCCAGCACGGGGCCGGCGGCGCGGGCATGGATGTCCAGGGTCCCGGCCGCCGCCGCGCCGATGATGCAGCGCACCGGCCCGGCCGGCCGCCAGGACTGGGCCAGGGCCGGCCGCGCCAGCAGACCCGCGACGGCCAGCAGCGCAGCGCGACGATGCAGCGCGCTCATGCCGGCAGCAGCACGCGGAAGCGGGCGTCGCCGTCGCGGCGGATCTGCTCCGGCAGGTCGAGCTCCCACTGGATGTAGCGGCGCTTCTCCGCCTCCTGCTGCTCGGGCGGGAATTGCGAGGGCGCGAGCCAGACATCGTCCTGGCCCAGCAGCCGCTCCGTGCCCGTCTCCACCGGCAGCTTCGCCGCGCGCCAGCCGGAATTGCCGCCCATCAGCACCCGTACCCGGGCCTGGCCGCCGGCGATATCCGCCGCCCCCAGCATGGCCAGCGCCACGTCGTCGGCGGTGATCACGATGGTCTTCGCATCGGCGGCATGCGCCGCCACCGCCTCTGCCAGCCGCGCGCGAGTGCAGAACCAGGCACCCGGGATATGCCCCGCCTTGAAGGCGCGGCTGCTGCCGATGTCGAAGATCACCGCATCCGTGGCGGCCAGCGCCGTCGCATCGATCCAGTCCGGCCGCAGGTCGCCGAGCCCCGGCACGCGGCGCGGCTCCGGCCCCGTCTCCAGCGGGCCGGCGAGGCCGCCCTCCAGCACATAGACCTCCGGCCAGCCGAGCTGGTTGAGCCAGGAGGCCGTCACCAGCGCCCGTACATCCTCCGCATCCACCAGCACGATGCGGGACTTCAGCGTGCCGACATACTGGTCGGTGGATTGCACGAGCTGCCCGCCGGCGGCGGAGCGCGTGCCGGGCATGTGGCCCGCGAGATATTCCTCCGGGCTGCGCACGTCGAAGACGAAGAGGCTGCGGGTCGCATCCGCGCGGAAGCGCGCGAGATCCGCCGGCGTGCAGCGCTTCACCTCCGCCCGGCGCGCGAGGTCCGCCGCTGCCGCCCGCGCCCATGTCAGCGTCTCCGGCTCCGGCGGCGGCACCGTGATCGTCTGCCCATGCGCCAAGGTGAGGCCGGCGAATTCCCAGCCCATCGTGCCGTTCTCCAGCGCGACGACGCGGTTGGGCAGCTTCGCGTTGATCAGCGACTGCGCGCCGATGATGCTGCGCGTGCGGCCGGCGCAGTTCACCACCACCAGCGTCTCCGGGTTCGGTGCGGCCTGGCGGGCGCGATGCACCAGCTCCGCCCCGGGGCAGTCGAGGCCGCCAGGGATGCTCATGTCGAGGAATTCGGCCATGGGGCGGCTGTCCAGCACCACCAGGTCGGCGCCCTTCGCCTGCAGCGCCGCGACCTCGGCGGCGGAGAGATGCGGCGTGCCGGTCTCGACCTCGACGATCTCGCCGAAGGCCTTGCTGGGGACGTTGGTGCCGGTGAAGACCTCGAACCCCGCCGCCGCCCAGGCCTTGGTGCCGCCCGCCAGCGCCGAGACATCCGCGTAGCCGCAGCGCGCGAGCACCGCGCCGGCGCGCGCGATCCGGCTGCCGTCGCCATCGACCAGGATGACGCGCGCATCGCGCCGCGGCACCAGCGCGTCGATCATCAGCTCCAGCCGGCTCAGCGGCGCCGGTGCGGCGAAGAGCAGGTGGCCCTGGTCGGAGAAGGCCCGCTCCTCCCGCACGTCCAACAGGGCCAATTCGCGATCATCGCGAATGGCCTGCTTCACCTGCTGCGGCGTGAGCATCGCTGTTGCCACCATGGCGGGGTTTCCTCGGTTCTTCGGGCGCAGCATGCGGGCCGCTGCGCGTTCCGCCAAGGCAGAACGGTCTTGGGCATGCCCTCGGACGGCGGGCGCCCGCATCCGCGGGCTTGCCTTTCGCGCCACCGGGCGCGGGCCGCATGCGCGGCCTCGACCCTTCGGGCCGCAGCACGCTGCGATCAACAGGTCAATCGACTGCTTGACCCCCCCGCCCCTCCGGGTCTCCAATCCCCCCGGAACGGCGCAGACGCCGGACGAAGGGAGTAAGCGGATGCACGATACCGTCATACGCGGCGGCACCATTGTCGATGGCACCGGCGCAGCGAGCTACACCGGCGACGTGGCGCTGGACGGCGACAGGATCGTCCAGGTCGGCGGCAAGGCCGGACCGGCGAAGCGCGACATCAAGGCCGATGGCCTGCTGGTCACGCCGGGCTGGGTCGATGCCCATACCCATTACGACGGCCAGGCCACCTGGGACCCGATGCTGGCCCCGTCCTCCTGGCACGGCGTCACGACGATCCTCTTCGGCAATTGCGGCGTCGGCTTCGCGCCGGTGCGCCGCCAGGATCACGCCCAGCTCATCGGCCTGATGGAATCGATCGAGGAGATTCCCGGCAGCGCCCTGGCCGAGGGCCTGAAGTGGAACTGGGAAAGCTTCCCGGACTACCTCGACGCGCTGGAAGGCATGAAGCGCACCATCGATATCGGCGCGCAGATGCCGCACCACCCGATGCGCGTCTACGTGATGGGCGAGCGGGCGATCAACCTGGAAGCCGCCACCGCCGACGACATCGAGGCGATGTACAAGCTGACGCTGGAAGGCATGAAGGCCGGCGCCTTCGGCTTCACCACCAGCCGCACCAACAGCCACAAGACCCCGATGGGCGGCATGGTGCCCAGCCGCTTCTCCGAGGTGGAGGAGCTGATGGGCATCGGCCGCGCGCTGGGCACGGTCGGCTACGGCGCCTTCGGCATGAACAGCGACTTCGACATCGAGGAGAGCGAGCTCGAATGGATGACGAAGCTCGGCAAGGAAACCGGCCGGCCGGTCTGGTTCCTGCTGACCGACCGCCCCACCGATGACCAGCGCTGGCGCCGCCTGATGGACGGCGTCCGCAAGGCGCGCAAGGAAGGCGCCTATGTCACGGCGCAGGTGCCCGGGCGCCCGGTGGGCGTGCTGCTCGGCGCCGATACGGCGCTGAACCCCTTCACCATCCGCCCCAGCTACCAGAAGCTGCTGGCCCTGCCGATCGCCGAGCGCATGGCCCGGCTGCGCGACCCCGCGGTGCGCCGCGAGATCCTGGCCGACTCGCCGTCCGAGGAATTGCTGAACCGCCTGTCGCAGTTCCGCCAGCACATCGTCCGCCGCTGGCACCGGATGTTCAAGCTGGGCAACCCGCCGAACTACGAGCCGCCGGCATCCGAGAGCATCGCTGCTATTGCCGAAAGGGAAGGCCGCACGCCGGACGAGGTCGCCTACGACTACATCACGGCCGATCCGGCGAACCTGATCTTCTTCCCGGTCACCGGCTACAATGTGGACAACCTCGACGTCGTGCACAGCATGCTGACCGACGACGCGACGGTGCTGGGCCTGTCCGATGGCGGGGCGCATTGCTCCTCCATCCTCGACGCCGGCATGCCGACCTGGATGCTGACGCACTGGGTGCGCGACCGCACGCGCGGGCCGAAGCTGCCGCTGGAATTCGTGGTCAAGCGCCAGACCAGCGAGCCGGCGAGCTTCTTCGGCCTGAACGACCGCGGCGTGCTGGCGGCGGGCAAGAAGGCGGATGTGAACGTGCTCGACCTGGCCGGGCTGCAGGTGCAGAAGCCGGAAGTGGTGTACGACCTGCCGGCGGGCGGGCGACGCCTGGTGCAGCAGGTGGACGGCTACAAGGCCACCTTCGTGTCGGGCGTGCCGGTCTTCGAGAACGGCGTGCATACGGGCGCGCTGCCGGGCAAGCTGGTGCGCGCGGGGCGGTGAGCGATTGGAGGGGCGAGGGAACTCGCCCCTCCAAGCCACCCCACTCCTTTTTTTGCTAGTTCAGGCAAGGCCTGGGGGACACGCCCCAGGCCTTCGCCGTTACCAGCAGGTGAGAAGGCGCCAGGCGTCGCCATCCTTGGCGATGCGGCCGGAGCTGATGCCGGCGAAATGCGTGCCGATCACCAGCACCTCGGTCCCCTCCAGTTCGCCGAAGACGCGGCGGCGCGTGGCGATGCCGGCCTCCGCGTCGCTGTCGGCGGTGGTGCTCCAGTGCGGGCGCGCGATCTGGCAGGGGTG
>JAIYAI010000746.1 GCA_027489135.1 Acetobacteraceae bacterium | reverse complement strand
CGTCAGCTTCGTCTGGGGGCCGGGGCAGAAGACGCCAATCCACGACCATACCGTCTGGGGCCTGGTCGGCATGCTGCGCGGCGAGGAGATCTCGACCGAAATGGTGCCCGGCGAACCCGGCACGCCGCTCCGCCCGGGGCGAACGGACCGCCTGCGCCCCGGCGAGGTGGTGCCCGTCTCGGCCGACACCTACGACATCCATGTGGTCGAGAACGCCATCGCCGATGCGCCGAGCATCAGCATCCATGTCTATGGCGCCAACATCGGCGCCGTCTCCCGCAGCACCTTCGACCCGGCCACGGGCGCGCGGAAGAACTTCATCTCGGGCTACAGCAGCAACGTCGTGCCGAATCTCTGGGACCGCAGCCGGGAGAAGGCGCCGACCTGAATGCTGACTCTCTATTTCGCGCCGGAGACCTGCGCGCTGGCGACGCATATCGCGCTGGAGGAAGCCGGGGCGGCGTACCGGCTGGAGCGGATCGACTTCGCCACCGCACAGCAGCGCAGCCCGGACTACCTCAGGCTCAACCCCAAGGGCCGCGTCCCG
Organism: Acetobacteraceae bacterium; assembly: GCA_027489135.1. GTDB lineage: Bacteria > Pseudomonadota > Alphaproteobacteria > Acetobacterales > Acetobacteraceae > JAIEOP01. Next base: position 3,212 of record JAIYAI010000746.1, on the reverse strand, counting down.
GCGCTGGTCACGCCGCGCGGCGTGCTGACCGAGACGCCGGCACTGCTGGCCTTCGTCGCGCAGAGCTTTCCCGCCGCTGGCCTCGCGCCGCTCGACGACCCCTTTGCCTTCTCGCGGCTGCAGGATTTCAACAGCTATCTCTGCTCCACCGTGCATGTCGCGCATGCGCACCGGATGCGGGGGCATCGCTGGGTCGATGACGAGGCCGCGATCGAGGCGATGCGCCGCAAGGTGCCGCAGGCCGTGCACGACGCCTTTCGGGTGGTCGAGGACGGGATGCTGGCGGGCCCCTGGGTGATGGGGGAGCGCTACAGCATCGCCGATCCCTACCTGTTCACCCTCGCGCGCTGGCTGGAGAAGGACGGCGTCGATCCCGCCCGCCTGCCCCGCATCGCGGAGCATCGTCGGCGCATGGCGGATCGCCCCGCGGCGCAGCGGGCGCTGGCGCAGGAAGAGTAGCCCCCTACTCCAGCTTCAGGTCCAGTGCCGCGGCGAGGCGCCCGATCCGAGCGCTTTCCGCCGCGACCTGTCGCGCAAGCTCCTCCGGCGTCAACGGGAAGGGCGCGGCGCCGGGCGGCAGGCGCTCGGCGAAGGCGGGGGATGCGATGGTGTCCCGCACATCCGCGGCGGCGCGGTCCAGCACCGCCTGGGGCGTGCCCTTCGGGAAGAACAGGCCCTGCCAGGAATTGGTCAGGTCCACGCCCGGCGCGACCTCGGCGAAGGTTGGCACCTCCGGCAGCAGCGGGTGGCGGCGCGGGCCGTTGAAGGCGATGGGCGTGAGGCGGCCTGACCGCATGTGCTCCAGGGTCAGGGCGAAGCTGTCCATCGTCACCTGCACGCGGTTGGCCAGCAGGTCCGTGTTGCCCGCCGCGCTGGTCCGGTAGGGCACGTGCTGCAACGGGAAATCCAGCGCCTGGGACAGCGCGACCAGATTGATGTGCGGCACCGTCCCCGCACCTGGCGAGGGATAGTTCAGGGGGTCGTCCTGCGGCCGCGACCGGGCGTAGCGGACGAGGTCGTCCAGCGTCCGCGCCGGCACCGCCGCATTCACCGCAAGGAAGGAGTAGGAGATCGTCAGCCCCGAGATCGGCGCGAGGTCCGGGAAGGGATCGAAGCGCGGCCGCTGCAGGTTCGGCAGGATGGTCAGCGCCGCGGCCGCCACCACGCCGAAGACCGTGCCGTCCGCCGGTGCCCGGATGAGCGCCTTTGCCCCCAACATGCCGCCGGCGCCGGGCTGGTTGTCCGCCACGCTGCGCCAGCCATGCAGCGGTCCGATGACGTCGAGGAGGACGCGCGCGACGACATCGGTGATGTTGCCGGCGCCATAGGGGATGATCATGCGCTGCGGCGGCGCCCAGCCCCGGGCCGGCTGCGTCGCCGCGGGGCGGGGCAGCGCGGCGCCCAGGGAAGCGGCCAGGAAGGGACGTCGCCGCATGCGGGGGGCCTCCATTGTCGGAGGCGCAAGGCTGCCCCGCCTGCTGCAGCGCAGCAAGAGACGGCGTCAGCCGGCCAGCGGCTCCAGGCCCGTGCGACGCAACTCCTCGGCGGCATCGCGGGAGGCGAGGAAGGCGAGCAGCCTGCGCCCGGCCTCGGCATTCTGGGTCTTCGCGCTGAGGCCGCCCGAGAAGATGGTCGGCCGCTGCACTGCATCCGGGATGGTGCCGACGAAGCTGGCGCCGGGGATGCCGAGGATCTCGCTGACCTGCTGGAAGCCGATCTCGACCTCGCCGCGCGCGACCACGGCGGCGACGCGCTCGGTCAGGATCTTGCGGGACTTTGGCATGACCTCGTCATGGATGCCGAGGCGGCGGTACATCTCGGTCTCGATGTAGACGCCGCTCGCGCTGCTGGAATAGCCGATGGACTTTGCCGCCAGCAGCACGGCGCGCAGCTCTTCCACGGTCGAGATATCGGGCTTCGGCGCGCCCTCCTTCACCGCCATGCCGATCAGGGAGCGGCAGATGTCGACACGGGAGCCGGGCATGGCGAAGCCCTTCTCCGCCATCGCATCGAACCCCTCCGCCGCCATCAGCATCACGTCGATCGGCTCGCCCCGCGCCAGGCGCTGCGGGATGGCGGTGGGGGAGGCGCCCATGGAGGAACCGCCCTCGGCGCGGATGCCGATGCCGCTGATCCGCGTGAAGATCGGGCCCAGCGTCCGGAAGGCCTCGAACATCGCGCCGGAACTGACGACGAAAAGCTCGGACGCGCGGGCGCCGCGGGCAAGGAATGGCAGCGAGGCCGCACCGAGCAGGAAGCCGCGGCGGCCGGTACGAAGCGACATGACGATCCCCCACTACATACGAAGGGCGGGCACCTTGCGGCGCCCGCCCCATCGTTACACCAACTTGCCTGGGCCTACAGCTTGACCTTCAGCGCATGGCCGATCTCGCCGATCAGGCCGCGGCGGAAGACCATGACGCAGGCGACGAAGATCACGCCCTGGATCACCGTCACCCAGGCGCCCATCTCGGCCAGGTAGTTCTGCATGGTGACGATCACGGCGGCGCCGACCAGCGGTCCGAAGATCGTGCCGAGGCCGCCGACGAGCGACATCAGCACCACCTCGCCCGACATCGACCAGTGCACGTCGGTCAGGGTGGCGATGCCGAAGACCAGCGACTTCGTGGCCCCCGCCGCACCGGCCAGCGCCGTCGACAGCACGAAGCAGAGCAGCTTGTAGTCGTCCGTGCGGTAGCCCAGCGAGATGGCGCGCGGCTCGTTCTCGCGGATCGACTTCAGCACCTGTCCGTAGGGCGAATGGATGATGCGGTGGATCAGCAGGAAGCCGATGAGGAAGATGCCGGCGGTGAACCAGTACATCGACATGTCGTTGGACAGCGGGATCACGCCGAAGAGGCTGCCGCGCGGGATGGCCTGGATGCCGTCCTCACCGCCGGTGAAGGGCGCCTGCACGCAGAAGAAGTAGACCATCTGCGCCAGCGCGAGGGTGATCATGGCGAAGTAGATGCCGGCGCGGCGGATCGCCAGCCAGCCGAAGGGCAGCCCGATCGCCGCCGCCGCCGCGATGCCGGCGAGAACGGAGAGTTCGGGCGAGAGGCCCCAGACCTTCGCCGCATGCCCCGCGACATAGGCGCCCATCCCGAAATAGGCGGCATGGCCGAAGCTGAGCAGCCCGACATAGCCGATCATCAGGTTGAAGGCGCAGGCGAAGAGCGCGAAGCAGAGCAGCTTCATCAGGAAGACGGGGT